>DJCX01000035.1:4761-23250 GCA_002430755.1 Flavobacteriales bacterium UBA5939
ACGCCGTCTTTCAAGAGGGTGAGTTCAGCATCTTTCAGAATACCCGTTTTAGTCGTGTCAAAAAGACCCCGAGTCTCACTCACGGTAGCACTGAGCATGGAATCTCTAGAGTCAATAAAGAGTGAACCGGCAATCTGCGGATTGTGCGGCGGCATATCAATATCACGCGCAACTCCTTCCGCGAAGCGTTCACATGAGAATAGTGCTGAGGCTGCAGCCAGAAGTAAAAGAATCTTTTTCATGGCTTAAAATTTTATACGGTAAGCGACTGATGGGATGATGGGGAAGAGGCCGTACTCACGGAGCTTCGTGTTTCCTTGTGCATCAGTCGTGGTTTCTAAGAAAAATGGATTGAGATTGTTGTAGGCATTGTAGGCACTAATAACCCACCAACGTTCGTGGTTTCTGCGCTCTTTTCTAAAGCTAAGACTGAGATCCAGTCTGTGGTAGGCGCTCATGCGGAACGAGTTTTTATCTGAAGGGCGTTCTACCAAGGCTTGTTGGTTTTGCCACCAGCTCAAACCATCGGGTAGAGAGGTGAGATAGGAAAATTCCGGTAGGGTGATGGCGCGCCCCGTACCGTAGACCCAGGCACCGCTGAACTGGATGTTTTCAGTGAAATCGTGGGTGAGCACCGCGGAGAAATCGTGGCGGCGATCGTAGGTGAAGAAATAGCGCTCTCCATCATTGATCTCATCAAATTGGCGCCAAGACCAGCTGAGGGTATAACCAATCCATCCGGTGGTCTGTCCTCGTTTTTTCTGCGCAAAGAATTCCATTCCGTAGCTCTGGCCAACCCCTTGGGTAATCTTGTCCTCCCAGTTTTCATCCAAGGAGAAGAGGAAGTTAGCACCTTCTTTATAGCTCACTAGATTTTTCATGTCCTTGTAATAGCCTTCCAGGGACAATTCAAATTGGCCCACATTTTTCGCCAATCCCACTGCATACTGACGAGAGGTCTGCGGTTTGATGTTGGCCGTTGAGGGCACCCATAAATCTGTAGGAAGACCGATCCCTTCGTTGGCCAGCAGGTTGACAAATTGCATCATATCCGCGTAGGAAGCCTTCAAGGCAATATCCCCAGGCAAGCTGTAATTCAGACCCAATCGAGGCTGTAGGGAAGTGTAGGCTTCACCTTCGACCGCTAAACCGGCAAAGTGTAAGCCCCCGTTCACTTTAAAGTTTTCATTGACCGTCCACTCGTCTTCTACATACGCGAAGAATTCATTAGATAGAATGCTCGTTGTTCCAATGGTGGTATCGAGGTTGAACCCGCCCGAACTGAGTTCAAGGTTTGTTGCGCCAGGGCTAAAATTATGGTTGGTGTACCCGGTTCCGAAACGGACGTAATGCAAGGGACTGTGGGCGTAATCGAAATCTATACGGCCGCCATAGTCCTCAATACCTGAGAAGTATAAGCCTGCGAAGCGCTCTACCTCCTGCCCAGTGGTATCTGGGAAGTTGGGTTGGAAGGTCGATTCAGAAAGAGCACGTGTATTGAATTGGTATTCAGAACGGGTGGCAGTAACGTTAGAGAAAAGTTTAGGACTCCACTGGTGATTCCAACGTACTGCAGAAATGCTGTTCATCCAATCGATCCCAAAATCAAATTCTTCGGTACGTGTACTGTCGGTGTAGCGGTCGCGGATACCAAAGTCGTCCTTGCCTTGGAAGTGGCTGAAGTACACACGGTCCTTCTTACCCACTTTGTAGTTCACCTTCATATTGGTGTCGTAGAAGTAGTAGCGCGGATCAGTTTGTTGGTTCGGATTCGCGTCATTTAAGCTATTGAAAAAGGGTTGTGCTAAAATGTCCACATAGGTACGACGTCCACTGATCATAAAGGATGCCTTGTCCTTAATTAGCGGTCCTTCAAGGGTCAATTTTGAAGAGATGAGCGATGCCGTAGCGTCCCCGTGGAATTCGTTCATGTTTCCTTCTTTCATATTGATCTCCAATACAGAAGACAATCGACCGCCGTAGCGTGCCGGGAATCCGCCTTTGGTAAGGCTTACGTTGGAGATGGCATCGGCATTGAAGACCGAGAAGAATCCGAAGAGGTGGTTTACATTGTACAGCGGTACGCCGTCTAAGAGGATAAGGTTTTGATCGGGCGAGCCCCCACGTACGTAAAGGCCTGAAGTTCCCTCACCACCACTTTGCACACCCGGCAATAGCTGTAAGGTTTTCATAATATCCACCTCACCTAGGATGGCAGGAAGAGATTTGAGCTGCTTGATCGGCACCTCCATCTTGGACATTTGAACTTGTTCCTGAATCTTCTGTCCTTCAGCAGCAACAACATCAACCTCGTTCAGCACATTGCTTGAGGGTTTCAGGCGGAAATTAAATTCTACATTTTTGGAAAGATCAATCTCAAATTGGTTGTTCTTATACCCGATGTAGGTCAGGCGCACTACATGTGTTCCCTGGGGCAGCGTCAGCGAGTAGAACCCGTAATTGTTTGAAGAGGTACCCAATTTTAATTCAGGTGCCCAAACATTTACACCAATAAGCGCTTCACCGGTCTCAAAGTCGGTGATATAGCCGCTTAAGGTGCGGTTTTGTGCCCATATTGAGCTTGATATGAGCAGGAGTACCGCTGCTATTCTGATTTTCATATGTGGTATGTTATTGGCACTCTACTAGGGAAAATCGTGCCATCTGTATCTCTAAAGCTTCCTTATAAAGGTAGTATACGATTTCCTTCAAAAGGCTTCATCTGACCAAATCCTAATTCTTCGGGGGTCATCGTGGTGAATTGGCTCTGTGGGATGCAACCAATTAATTCTGAAGAGGGGGCCTCAAAGCCCATTTGATTCGCTAACGCTTGGACGCGAGTAAACACCTCGCAAACTCCAGCTTCATAGGGCTTGGTGAGGTTGCAGCTGACTTGAACGAGATCAAAATCTGGCAAATACCATCCAATGGCTTTTACCCCAGGCAAACCGCCGTCCCGCTCTCGGATTTTTCCAGCTATTTGCTTTGCGGCCTTAAGTCGCTCCTTAAGCTCGCCGCCAATTAGATTAACATTATATGCCACCATCAAGGGGCGCACACTCATCGCCGTCGCACCGTGTAAGGCCACGGCTGAGGTGTAGGTCTGTGGGCCAAAGTCGGGCAGGTCACCGCCATTAAATCTAGTCTCAAGGCCTTCATACTCTCCTTGGCGCACTTTAGCGAGATTTTTTCGCTCTGGACTACTTGCGAGGTGCTCGTAGCCGTAGATGGCCAAATCATGTTTTGTACTTATTTCTCGGACGAATACGCGGACACGCTCTAATAAGTCTTGTGCATTGGATTCATCGTCCAGCAGAACGAAGGGACAAACGTCCACAGCACCCATTCGCGGGTGTACGCCGTGGTGCTGGCGCATATCGATCTCACTCAGGGCAATGTCAAAAAGCGCTTCAGTGGCCTTGAGGACTTGGCTCACTGGGCCGAGGTAGGTGAATACGGTACGGTTGGCACTTTTACCGGGGTCGACAAAATGCAGCGTTACGCCCTCGGTAGCTTCTATCGCAGCAGCAATGCGCTCAAGGATTGCTGGATCGGCAGTACTCACGTTGGGTATGCATTCTATCCGGTAGCTCATGTTATTCGCTGAAGATGTGTGCTTTGATAAAATCGGACACGAGAAGGGCTAAACCTCTGCCAACTAAAGCGTGTTCCTCTTCTGAGGTTACGCGGCCTTCGCAAAGGTGGAAGTAATGGGGCAGCATATCGAGCGCGTAGATCATTTGTCGGACCTGATCAAAGGAAAATCCGCTAACGCTTTGTGCACTGGAAGGGAAATTTGCAATAGCATCTACGTCCAATTCCAATCCATATTCCATCCCCAAATGTTCGGCGATGTGAATGAGCGCTTCATCTTGGGTCAATTCACCCGATTGTAAATCCTCGAAGCTTGCCACATTGTATGCATCGTTGTGCTCAATAGTTTGCCAAATGTATTCTGGCGTATAATTCTCCTGAAGGCCAAACATGAAGTAATTCGCCATGTAACCTGCATTTGCGGCGTAGGTAAAGCCGTTGCCACTGTGCCGGCCTTCAGTCGTTCTTAAATCTGTGTGAGCGTCAATATTCAGGCAGTTGATGGCACGTCCTTTTGCTTCGCTACTGCCTTTCAAACACCCGTACGCATTGTTATGACCTCCACCAATGACAATCGGGATGGCCCCTAATTCAGTGATTCTACGTACTACAGCGCTCATCGTATGGTCGTTGGCTGCAGTGGCTTCACGCAAAGCGTCTATCTGATCGTTTTCTATGGTTGTAGTGGGAACAACTGCTCCAAGAACCGCTACCGCGTCGGTAGGGAAGAAGCGGTTCACCTGCATGTTGAGGAAGTAACTCAAGAAGCTTTGGAATGCGCGATCTGCTCCGCCACGACCGTGGTTGGCACGCACACCGAAATCTTCTTCTACTCCTACGACAATGAATTTGAATGGAAGAGAATTAGCGCTGGTCCAATCGGCCTCGCTGACTGTTGCAATGCGTTCACCCTGACGTTCTTCGCCTGGACGAACAGAGGTGCGGCTAAGGAGATCTTCGCTTGTGTAATGTTCTAATACTGTGCTCATTGGGTCTGTCCACCTAAAATGGTGTTTTGAATGTGATTGGTTCCGAAATCGTAACACAGATACTCCAGAGAAGGGATGGCTTTTGTGATCAATAGGTCTGCATCCTTGCCTACAGCAATGGAGCCTTTACGGTCACTAAGGTTTAGCGCAGCAGCACCGTTGATGGTGGCTGCATTCAAAGCCTCTGCAGGCGTCATCTTCATCTTTGCGCAAGCCATGTTACATACGAGCTGCATGTTTCCTCCAGGGGAAGAACCTGGGTTATAATCTGTGGCCAAAGCGACGACGGTGTCATTCTCAATGAGTTCTCTCGCTGGACCGTAAGGAATGCCGAGGAAGTAGCTGCAAGAAGGCAGGAGGGTAGCAATGGTATCACTGCCGTGTAAGGCTTGAATGGCCTCAGGACTCATCACCTCGAGGTGGTCGACGCTTAAGGCACCGGCTTCTAACGCCATTTGAATACCGCCGATGTCGTAAAACTGATTGACGTGAATCTTCAGAGGCAATCCGCTATTGGTGCTGGCATCGATCAAATGCTGTAAGGCGTCCAATCTGAAATAGTCACGCTCAATAAAGCCGTCTAAGAATAGTGCGAGGTTTTCGACTTTTATGGTAGGAAGACACTCGTCCAACATGTATTTGGTGTAGCTGGCATCGTTCATGCCTTGTGCTTTGGCCCAAGCAGGAAGCGCGTGCGCAGCCAAGAAGGTCGGGACTAGTGTAGCTTGACTTTGGTCATTAAGTACTTTAACGGCACGTAAAAGCTTCAACTCGTTCTCAGGATCCAAACCATAGCCGCTTTTCACTTCAAGTGTTCCCGTACCGCATTCGATGAGGTTTTCTAAACGGAATTTAGCTTGGCTGACGAGCTGCTCAACAGAAGAGGTGCTGACTTTAGCTGCGCTATTGAGAATACCGCCACCGGCTGCAGCGATTTCTTCATAGCTCGCTCCTTTGAGTCGAAGATTGAATTCTTCTTCACGCGTTCCCGCATAGACCAGGTGGCTGTGAGAATCTACAAAGGCGGGTAGTACGTGCCTGTTCGAGCAATCGCGGCTAGGCAGTTGATCTTGAGGGCATTCACTCATAGGTCCGAAACCAGAGATCTTACCGTCGGTTATGGTGAGGTAGGCGTTTTCGAGGGTGGGGAAGTGGCCCAAATCGGACCCGCGTAACCACTTTGTTCCTTTCGGATGAATACCGCCCAAGGATTTTATGTTGATCAGCTTCAGGTTCATGCTTCAATATTACGGAGAATGCGCTATAGTTTCCTACTTTAGTGGCATGCCCGGAAATACAATAGGACAATCTCTAGTACTGACCACCTATGGCGAGAGCCACGGCTCCCAAATTGGTGGGATTTTAGACGGTATGCCCGCTGGTGTAGATATCGATCTAGACCTTATACAGCAAGCCCTAGACCGTCGTCGTCCCGGACAGAGTCATTTGACCACAGAGCGCAACGAAGAAGACAAAGTGACCTTCCACAGCGGCTTGTTCGAAGGCAAGACTACGGGTACGCCCATTGCTTTTTCCATTCCGAACAAGGACCAGCGCAGCAAAGATTATGGTCAATTGAAGGATGTGTACCGCCCTTCACACGCAGATTTCACTTACGATGCGAAATACGGCCACCGCGATTATAGAGGCGGAGGTCGCTCGAGCGCTCGTGAAACCGCTTGCCGAGTAGTGGCGGGTGCACTGGCCGCTCAAATTTTGCCTCAGGTGAGCGTAAAAGCCTGGGTAAGCGCGGTAGGCCCTATTGCCGTGCAAGTGCCTACTTCAGAATTAAATCTTACCGGAATCGATGCCCATCCGACGCGATGTCCGCATCCAGAGACGGCAGCCAAGATGGAAGCTTATATAGAGCAATGCCGCGCGGAAAAAGACAGTACGGGCGGTGTGATTACCGCAGTAGCATCAGGAGTGCCGGTAGGCTTGGGCGAGCCTGTTTTTGACAAGCTACAAGCAGATCTTGCAAAGGCGCTCATGAGTATCAATGCTGTCAAGGGTTTTGAGATAGGTTCAGGCTTCGCAGCGGCCGCCATGCGCGGAAGTGCCCACAACGATGCTATTACAGAAGATTTTAAAACCTCAACCAATAATGCCGGCGGCGTCGTCGGTGGATTGAGCAACGGTGCACCCATAGAGGTTCGCGTCGCCTTTAAGCCGGTGGCTACCATTGGAAAAGAACAACAAACAGTCGATAAGGACGGTAAAGCCACAATATTGGCCGCCAAAGGACGCCACGATCCTTGCGTAGTGCCACGCGCCGTACCTATCGTAGAGGCCATGATTCAACTGGTGTTGGCCGACCATTACTTACGAAACTTGAAATACACTCGATGAAAAAACCGTCTTTACCTGTACAGATCATTATTGGATTAATTCTTGGTATTGCATGGGCGCTTTTAAGCTCTTCAATGGGTTGGAGCCAATTCACCTTGGATTGGATCGCTCCTTTTGGAACCATATTTATCAACCTACTCAAGCTCATCGCCATTCCCTTGGTTCTCTTTTCGATCATTGCGGGTATTGGTAACCTGAGTGATACTGCGACCTTAGGTCGTATGGGTGTAAAAACATTAGCACTATACATCGGCTCTACGGTTCTTGCCGCGTCGATGGGTATGCTCATCGCCAATACGTTTAATCCTGGCAAGCAGACGGCGCAGGAGCAGCTTCAGATCAATCGCGTTGCCTACGAATTATGGGTGAACGATACAGAAGGGGTAGAATTCTTTGACGATGTGCGCCTACTCTCTGATCCGTCGATGCAAGTCTACATGTCAGAAGCAGAGGCTGCCATGGCAGAGCAAATGGCAAATGAAGAACTCAACGCCAAGGTGGCCAAGGCCAATGCGGTTCAGAGTGCCAAAAAAGACGGTCCATTGCAGTTCTTCGTGGATATGGTACCGTCCAACATCTTCCTTTCTTTTAACGACAGCCTTATGCTACAGGTCATCTTCTTTGCCATCTTCTTTGGTATTGTGATGGTGATGTTGCCCAACGCTCAGATGGAACCTGTATCCAATCTCATGAATGGATTTTCAGACATCTTCATCAAGATGGTGGATGTAGTAATGAAGGGCGCGCCGTTCTTCGTCTTTGCACTATTGGCAGGTAAGCTTGCGGCAATGGCAGGCGATGAGCCGGGCCGATTGGTGGAGATTTTCAAAGCCCTAGGGGCCTACACGGGAGCGACAATCTTGGGTCTGCTGATCATGATTCTCATTTTCTACCCGGCCATTCTAGCCTACCTGATCAATCGCAAAACCAAGATGGGGTACTGGAAAAGTTGGGGCTACTTCATGCGCGGTATTCGTCCAGCACAATTGTTGGCTTTCTCAACGTCCTCCACAGCTGCCACGTTGCCTGTGACCATGGATTGTGTACGCGACAACCTTGGTGTGGATGAGGAAATCGGTTCTTTTGTATTGCCAGTGGGGGCCACCATTAACATGGACGGTACCGCATTGTACCAAACGGTTGCTGTAATTTTTATGGCACAATTCCATATGATTGACCTCACGCTCGCGCAACAGGCCACCATCATCTTCACTGCAACGTTGGCATCTATTGGTGCGGCATCAGTTCCTTCGGCAGGGATGATCATGCTTATTCCTATCCTAGAAAGTGTGGGACTTAACCCGGCTTGGATTGCCATTATCTTCCCAGTAGACCGTATCATAGATATGGTTCGTACGGTATTGAATTTGACCGGTGATGCATCTGTCAGCACCATTATAGCGTTATCTGAAGACAAACTTACCGTAGTCAATCAAGACGAACTTTAATGCGTAAACTCTTACTAGTACTCGCCGTTTTATCGGGTTCCCTGGCACAAGCTCAAATGGGACCGGTAGAATTGGGCACGTATTGTGGTGACGACCACCGCAGTCCTTCGAAGCAAATCCAGAAAGGCCTTCGCGCCCTGAATCAACGCGACTATCCAAATGCTAGTGTATACATTGGGGCGGCACTGCGCCAGAATGATGAGGACCAGCATGCCCTCTATTTGAAGGGCGAGCTTAGTATGCGCACCAAAAAGTTTCATTTGGCCGAAGCACATTGGAAGCAGTTGGTCAAGCGATGCCCGGGCTACAAGCCAGATTTACTCTATGCAGTAGGTTCACTCTGCATGGCCTCAGGCAGAAACGACGAGGCCGCTGGATACTTTGAGCAGTGGCTTTTAAGAGACGACCGTGAATATGCCTTCGATTCGGAGGTAGAAGGATTGTTGGAAGAGATCAATCTAAAAAAGACCTTCCTTGCCAATCCGGTGCCTTATGACCCAAAGCCTGCGCGCAACATCAATACACGTTTTGACGAATACCTTGCGGCCCTCACTCCGGACGGTAGTCAAATCTACTTTACGCGACGCAGCAAGAAGCGCAATAAATACGATGGACCAGCAGCCCCACTGCGAAGTGTTGAGGAATTCAGCATGGCGCGAACCACGAACACAGCTGCAGGTGCCTTCCTTTTTGAAGAGGGTGAGGCACTCACTTCACCATTTAATGCTCAGTACAACGAGGGTGGACCTACGATCACTGCTGATAACCGAATGATGGTCTTTACCATTTGTGAGCGCAATGAAAAGACCGGGCAGCAGAATTGTGACCTCTACTATACCACATTCTCCTACGGCGTGTGGAACGGCATTCGCCCAGTTCCTAATGTAAACGGTCCCAATAGCTGGGAGAGTCAACCTTCTATCTCGCCTAATGGGGATGTGCTCTATTTCACCAGCAATAGAAAGGGCGGCTTTGGCGGCTTGGATCTGTACCGCAGTGAGCGCCAAGGTGATGGTAGCTGGAGCAGCCCGGAAAACATGGGATCCACTATCAACACCGCGAAGAACGAAAAGAGTCCTTTTATACATCCAGACAGCGAGAGCTTGTACTTCGCGAGCGACGGCCATCCAGGTATGGGTGGATATGATCTCTTTAAGAGCACAGATATAGGTGCATCCTGGGGCAAACCCCAAAATCTCGGATATCCTATCAATACTGAGAAAGACGAGATTGGTTTGATGGTGACTCTTGATGGACAGCAAGCTTACTTCGCTTCGAACAAGATCAATAAGGCCAACGGCTGGGACATCTACTTCTTCGACCTTTACGAAGGTGTACAGCCTGAGGAAGTGGTTTTGGTCAAGGGGACATTAACTAAAGACATGTTTGCTTCGGACGATGAAGCCAAAGTGGTGTTGAAAAACAGTGCCACTGGTAAGAGCACGACATTGCAAGTGGATGAAGAAAGTGGCGAATTCTCAGCAGTAGTAAAGAAGGCAGAGGCGGATGCTTTTGTCATCAAACTAGATGCAAAGAAGGCGGCGTTTAGTGCTGCTCCGTTGCGTTTAGCGCTGGCTTCGTCGGGTCCTCCGGGCGATGTGAGTCGTATGGAGATTGCCTTAGAGCAGTCAGATATGGCGGAAGGAGAATCGTACCCCATTCCCAATATTCTCTTTGAAACCAACTCTGATCGCTTGGACGAATTAAGCGAACTGCTTATTGCTGAGTTTGCTGAGTTTCTGTCGGACAATTCTCATCTAAAGGTCCAGATTCAGGGACATACAGACAATGTAGGAGATGCTGCCGCAAACCTCAATCTAAGTACTCGCAGGGCCAAACGAGTCACAGATACTTTATACGGCTATGGCATTGACGCCTCTAGGTTGAGTTCTAAAGGCTACGGTGAAAGTCGTCCAGTGGCAAGCAATGATACCGAGGAAGGGAGAGCGAAGAACCGTCGGACGGTATTTGTTGTGAAGCAATTGTAGTTCCAAGAACATATATGCCCGAAGTACGGGGCAAAAAAAATCCCGAGCCATCTGGCTCGGGATTTTTGTATCTCTTTGGGTGAGAATTAGAAGCGACGCTCTTTGATACGAGCTGCTTTACCTGTACGCTCTCTTTGGTAGAAGATACGTGCACGACGTACTTTACCGCGCTTGTTCACCTCAATCTTTTCAATCGCTGGAAGGTTTACAGGGAAGATACGCTCTACACCTACGTTACCGCTCATCTTGCGAATAGTAAAAGTCTCAGTAGCACCTGAACCTCTACGCTGTAATACTACACCGCGGAAGAACTGAGTACGTGTTTTCTCACCTTCAGTAATTTGAGTGTAGACAGTGATGGTATCACCGGCACCAAATTCTGGTAAGTCTTTTCTAGAAACGAATTCGTCGTTTACAAACTGAACTAAGTCCATGTTTTAATATAATTTACATTGCTGTGAGCCAACGTTCACATCTCTTGCCAGAGGTTGACACGCAGTCCCTTTCGGGAGGGCAAAAGTAATTAAAAATTCTTTTTTAGAACTGCTCGCGACCCGCAAAGTGGAAATCACCTTCGATCTGAGCGTTTTCGTCGCTATCAGAACCGTGTACAGCGTTCTCACCAATGCTCTTAGCGAATCGCGCACGGATAGTTCCTTCTGCAGCTTCCGCTGGGTTCGTAGCACCGATCAACGTGCGGAAATCTTCAACAGCGTTGTCTTTTTCAAGCACTGCAGCCACGATAGGACCTGAAGTCATGAATTCAACGAGTTCACCGAAGAATGGACGCTCTGCGTGTACTGCGTAGAATGCTTGTGCATCAGCCGTAGAAAGTTGCGTTAATTTCATTGCTGAAATGCGGAATCCAGCTTCAGTGATTTGGTTTAGGATTGCACCGATGTGTCCGTCGCGTACTGCATCCGGCTTGATCATCGTTAGGGTCTTATTACCTGCCATTTTATTTGAGTTTTTCTAAAATTTGCGCCGCAAAGGTACACTTTTCTCGCACCTTTGTACGAGATTGTAACAGTTATGCAAGAAATACGTTTAGACGGTTTTAAAGCCGCGGTCGATTCCGCCAAGAATATTGTCATCACCAACCACACCAACCCTGACGGCGATGCCATGGGCAGTGCATTGGCACTTAAAAGAGTATTGGAAAAGTTGGGGAAGTCGGTTAGTGTAATTGTTCCAAATCCTTATCCGGAGTTCCTCTGGCATCTATCGGGTAACGATAGTGTAATGATCTACAGCGAGGGAAAATTGGCTGCGAATGCAAAGATTGAGGCAGCAGATATGATTTTCCACCTAGACTACAACGCATATAGCAGAGCGGCAGATATGGAAACTGCTCTTAGAGCGGTAACGGCTACCAAGGTTATGATCGACCACCACCAGCAACCTGAGGATTGGCCAGATTTCATATACAGCGATACGGGCATGAGTTCGACGTGTCAAATGATCTATGAGCTGTGTGATAAGATGGAATGGACCGGGCTGCTCGATAAAGAAAGTGCCATTTGCATTTACACGGGTATAGTCACAGATACGGGTAGTTTTAAATACAGCGCTACAAGTGCACGCACACACGAGGTGGCTTCAAAACTTTTGGAGTTAGGCGTAGAGCCACAGCAGCTTCACAATAAAGTATTCGATTCGCAGCCAGTTGCCCGACTTCGGTTGTTAGGGGCCATGTTGGATCAAATGGAAGTAAGTCCTGACGGTAAGAAAGTCTTACTGTACCTATCGGAAGCACAGTGCAATAAGCTTGGCTATATAAAAGGCATTACAGAAGGATTTGTGAATTATGGGTTGAGCATCAGTGGTTCTCAATTGACTATTTTCCTTCGTGAAGAGGATGGCGCCGTGAAATTATCTCTGAGAAGTAAGGGAGATTATGATGTCAATACTTTAGCGCGTGAACACTTCAACGGAGGTGGTCACAAGAATGCCGCGGGAGGTAGAATTGTGATGACTATGGAAGAAGCCATTGCGCATTCTAAAACGCACTTGGGATGGTAAAATATGCTAGCATTGCTTTAGCCCTTGCTTTTTGTGCCTGTGCAGAACGGCCAGCAGTAGAGGGTTCATCCATAGATGTAGATCCTGTTGAACGTCAGAAGATGTATTTGGCCCAAGAGCGTGCCCAGCTCGAAGCGTACATACAAAGTCACGAGCTTGAAGGCATCGAGCGAAACGGATACGGGATGTATGAATTAAGCATGGCACCAGGTGAAGGGACTCCAGCGGAATTTGGTGATGCCATTGTGTACAGCGCAACGGTCTACTTGTTAGACGACAGCGGGGTAGGGCAGTATACGGATACGGTGGAATTGGGCCGAAGTGAAATGGAAATAGGCCTGCACGAGAGTCTTAAAGGCATGAAAAAAGGGGAAAAGAAACTAGTTCTCATCCCCTCGTTTTTGGCGCGTGGCTTAGCGGGTGATCTTGATAAAGTCCCTCCGCAGAGTCCTTTGCGTTATGATATTCGTCTTATCCAGGTAGGCCGCTAATTTGAGCTGCACCCGCTGGATGGTTATTCAACATTTCCATCACAACAAAAATGGTCGTGAAGTGGCCGTTATCAGCATCTACACCTTCTAGCTCCATAACAACCTTGCCATTGCTTTTGGTAAAATGAGCAATCTTCATGTAGTTGTACTCGTCAAGGTAAACCCCTTGTAGCGCACCACCTTCAAAATTTGAGGTGAACTCATCGTAACGGAAGTGTACATTGCCGTTCTCTATGTTTTCTTTGGTCAAGTACAACTCACTGTCCTTGAAAGTCAGGTATACGTGGTCGTTTACTGCGACGAGGTCAGTGTTCGCCTCTGTTTCGTGATCGTACACTTCGTAAGAACTTACCTCAAAGCTTTTACGATCCATTTCAATTTGTGCCGAGCTGTCAGCAATACTTCCTTCCGGTGCTTCACAAGAAGTTGTTGCAAAGCCCAATGTTAAAAGGACGGCGGATAACGTAACTAACTTTTTCATAAGCATGAATTTTTCGTTGACAGTATAAAGTTAACACAAAATTTACATTAAGAAAAATAAAAGTTTACAAATAGTTAACATTAGAAGGTAAGTGCTTAACATTGAGAATGTCGGACTTCATCGGGTGGCATTTCGGTGGAGAAGGATTACCTTTGAGCCCCATTTTAACTCAGATTAAACATGTTGAAGAAAATCCTTTCGTTGGTTGTTTTAGGTGCGATTACAGTGAGCTGTGGCGCAACCAAAGTGACCGTGAATAATGAAACCATCGAACTTGAGGATGGTATTTATGCAAAATTGACCACAAATAGAGGTGAAATCTTGATGGACTTCCACGAGGATTTAGCACCAATGACAGCGGCGAACTTTATTGCTCTTGCAGAGGGAAATCACCCACGAGTAAAGGAGGAATACAAAGGCAAGCCTTATTATGACGGTATTGTTTTCCACCGTGTCATCCCTAAATTCATGATTCAGTGTGGTGATCCTTCAGGTACTGGCTCAGGCAGCCCGGGCTATAAGTTCCCACAAGAGATTTCTTCTGAATTGCGTCACGATAAGGCAGGTGTAGTAAGTATGGCAAATGCGGGGCCAGGAACTAACGGTTCGCAGTTCTTTATTACGCACAACCCAACCCCACATTTGGACGGGGGGTACAACATCTTCGCACAGGTGATTAGCGGTCAAGAAATTGTTGTAGCTATTGGTGATGAGGAACGCTCGGCTGGTGACCGCCCGGTAGATAAAGTAGTTTTGGAAACTGTGGAGATTATCCGCGTAGGAAAAGAGGCCAAGAAGTTCGATGCGCCACAAGTCTTTGAAGATGGTGTGAATGGTGTTGAGGAGCGTAAAAAGGCAGCAGCAGCGGCAGTAGAAGACGAGATTGACTCTATGTATCCAGAAGCACAGAAAACAGCTTCAGGGCTGCGTTACATCATTGAAGATATGGGTAGCGGTGAAAAGCCAGCGCCAGGACAGGTGGTTAAGGTGAATTACGCCGGTTATCTCATGGACGGGAAATGTTTTGACACATCGGATAAAGAATTGGCTCAAGCTAATGGTGTTTATGATCCACGTCGTGAGCCGTATGAGCCCATCGTTGTTGAGATTGGTCCACGCGGTCGTGTAATCAAAGGATGGCAAGAAGGATTGTCGTTATTGAATATCGGTGGTAAGGCCAAGCTTATCATTCCTCCGTACCTAGGTTACGGTGAGCGCGGTGCTGGTGGTGTTATTCCTCCAAACGCATCGTTGGTATTTGATCTTGAAATTGTAGAATTAGCTAAATAAAACGGAGGAAACTCCCATTGATATGGATAACGGTATTTACGCCAAAATCACTACTCCGAAAGGAGCAATTACAATTAAACTTGAGCACGAAAAGACGCCAATGACTGTGGCAAACTTCGTAGGTCTAGCAGAAGGAACACTCGAGAACACGGCAAAGGACAGCGGTGCACCGTATTACGACGGCCTCACTTTCCACCGAGTTATCGCGGATTTCATGATCCAAGGCGGAGACCCAACGGGAACAGGTGCTGGCGGTCCTGGATACAAATTTGAAGATGAGATTCACCCGGATCTAACGCACGATCGTCCTGGAACACTTTCTATGGCGAACGCAGGTCCTGGAACCAACGGTTCTCAGTTTTTCATCACCCACGGTGCAACGACTTGGTTGGACGGCAAGCATACAGTTTTCGGCTATGTTGTTGAAGGACAAGATGTAGTCGATGCAGTGGCACAAGGAGATGCCATGGAGACTGTAGAGATTGTACGTGTAGGTGAGGAGGCAGAAGGCTGGAATGCTTCAGATATTTTCACTACTGCACGCAGCAAGGCAGAAGAAGCGGCTAAGGCTGCTGCAGAAGCGGCAAAAGCTGCCGAGGCAGAAGCTTTAAAAGAGTACACAGAGGGCGCTCAGAAAACAGAGAGCGGTTTGATGTACCTTATTGAAGAAGAAGGAAACGGTCCTAAGCCTGCGCAAGGTCAGAGCGTGCAAGTGCACTATGAGCTTAAACTAGTAAGTGGTGTGGTTGTAGACAGCTCGTTCCAACGCGGTCAGCCTATCGCCATCAACATTGGCGTGGGCCAAGTAATCCCTGGCTGGGACGAAGGTATCATGCTGTTGAACGAAGGGTCTAAAGCAACTTTGGTTGTTCCTTCTGAACTAGGGTACGGACCTGCAGGAGCTGGAGGTGTTATTCCTCCGAATGCAACCTTGATCTTTAAGGTTCAACTTGTCAAAGTTGGCTAGAATACGAACTAGATTGTATAAAAAACCCGGAGCGTGAGCTCCGGGTTTTTTTATGCTTTCAATTGAATTAAAACATCCGTTCAATCATGCGTTCAACCAGTTTCTTTTTACCCGGTGTATACGGTGCGCTAAGGACTTTATTTACCGGAACGCCCCATTGGTAGTAGGCTGCACGTGTGTTGCTAAACTCTAAGAATCCATGTTCACCATTAGTTTTACCTAGACCACTATGCCCAATTCCGCCAAAAGGCAGGTGATTATTGGCTATATGCATTAAAGACATATTGACTGCTGTAGCACCAGCTCTAGTGTTATCCTGTATGCGTCGAATGTTGCGCTTATTCTTGCTGTAAATGTAAACGACCAATGGATGCTCACGCGTCGCAATTTCCTCTAATGGTTCTGCTAAATCACTAAACGTAAATATGGGCAGTAGAGGTCCAAAGATCTCTTCACGCATCATGGCCCCATCTTTAGGTGGATCAATAACAACAGTTGGTTCAATCTTTCTCTTTTCCTTAGATGCAGCACCTCCAATGAGTACCTCACCAGACTCTTTAGCGGCATCATCCATGATGGAGCACAACCTGTTCCAATGACCCTCGTTCACAATCTGAACGAAGTCATTACTGTCCATAGGTTGGTCGCCGTAGTAGCTTATGATGGTCTCAACAACCCCTTTTTTGAAATCTTCCAGCTTCGCTTCATGCACATAGACGTGGTCAGGTGCAATACATATTTGTCCGGCATTGGTGAATTTTGCCCAAGCCACTCGCTGCCCTGCAGCGTATGCATTGGCGCTGTTATCCACGATGGTAGGGCTTTTACCCCCGAGTTCAAGAGTAACTGAAGTCAGGTTCTTGCTGGCCGCAGCCATCACAATCTTGCCAACAGCTGTGGAGCCGGTAAAGAAGATATGGTCAAAGCGTGTATCTAACAATTTCTTAGCAACCTCTACACCGCCTTGGGCCACATAAGCCTCTTCTTCAGTGAAGATACT
Source organism: Flavobacteriales bacterium UBA5939 (assembly GCA_002430755.1). GTDB lineage: Bacteria > Bacteroidota > Bacteroidia > Flavobacteriales > Schleiferiaceae > UBA10364. The sequence continues at coordinate 21,381 of DJCX01000035.1, forward strand.
CGCGACTAGATCTGCCATTACAGCCGAAGTATTTGGAGTATGTTCTGAAGGTTTAATCATTACTGTATTTCCTGCTGCTATAGCATTAGTTAAAGGGTGCAACGTTAGAAATATTGGGTAATTCCAAGGACTGATGATTAAAACGTTTCCTTTAGGTTGCACCTGCGTGTATGATGAAGAACCGAAAAGAATGATTGGCGTTTTAATTTTTTTTGGTTTAGTCCATGATTTGAGATTCTTAGAAATGATTTTGATCATATCCAACGTTGGAAGAATTTCTGTCAATCGGACATCCACACCGCCTTTACTGAAATCTGCCTTCATGGCCGCGACGAGCTTCTCTTGCCATGGGCCCTTTAGAGCTTTTCGCAGTTCAGCGAGTTTTTGAAGTCGGTATTGGAGTGGTTTCTGTGCCAACACTGGGGCGTGGGCACGTTGTTTAGCAATTATAGCGTCTAGGCTCATCGTTTTTCGTATAAATTATCCGGTCCGTCGGCCGGGGAACTGTAAAACATCATGTACGGCTCGCAGTAGAGCAGGTTGCCCCACAAAGTCGGTACATAGGGTTGTGAATTTAACGTAAAAGTGGTCCAACTGTTCGCCAAAGACCAGGTGCCGCTAACAGTAGCTGTATCGTTTTGATTCAAATCAAAAGATCCATCGGGGCGAACGGTAAGAACAAACCCTGAATAATCATCCTCACTTTCATAGTAACTCCAGCTGGTGGAGCGCACAAAACGCCATTCCCAAGTACCAATTAGCGCTGTAGCTAGGTGCGCAGAGTCCAAGGAAGCAGCGTCATGACAGCTGTACATGTTGTCCATGGCTGTATTCCATTCTGAACGTTCCGGTTCCTTTGTGCACCCGCTTGCTACAAGGAGTGCCCCACAGAGAAAGAGGAGGGGTTTCATTTAGAATATAATCTGTTTAATGGGTGGTAGGCAGCAATTTTCTCGCCAAGATGTTTCGCGCTAACGTGCGTGTAAATTTCTGTAGTGGTAATGCTCTCATGACCTAGGAGCTGTTGCACAATGCGCAGGTCAGCACCGCGTTCAATGAGGTGCGTGGCGAAACTATGACGAAGTGTATGGGGCGAAATATTTTTCCGAATGCCTGCCATAGCTGCAAAGCGTTTCAGCTTCATAAAAATACTTTGACGCGTAAGGGCAGCCCCTCGATTGCTCAAGAATACCGTGTCGCTATGATTGGCCTGTGGTGCGGTGAGAATACGTTCATGCTCGAGGTACAGCTCAAGGTATTTGATGGCTTCCTTGTGAATGGGCACTAGTCTCTGTTTGTTTCCTTTTCCAGTAACGATTAAGTAACCTTCGTCAAGACGCAACAAAGAGCGTTTTAGTCCACAGGCTTCGCTCACGCGCAACCCACATGCATAGAGGAGTTCTATAATAGCCTTATCACGCGTAGAGAATTGACCGTCGAGAGGAATTATGTCTAGCAGCTTTTGTACTTCTTTTTCACTCAACACGACCGGTAAACTGCGGGCATCCCGAGGGTTTTCAAATAAAGCCGTTGGGTTGGCCTCGACAAATTCTTCTTCTTGGGCCCAATTGTAAAAGCCGCGTAGAGCACTAAGGATTCGACTTTGTGATTTTGCACTTTGTCCGCTTTTATGCATATGTCTTAAGAGTTCAGACACTTCCTCAGCTCCCGATTTTAAGGGGTTTTTACCCGTAATTTCTGAGAACTTGTGCAAATCACGTTCATAGGCTACAAGCGTGTTCCCGCTCAATCCGCGCTCGAATTGCAGGTACTCCAAATAGCTATTTATGATTTCCTTTGTTTTCACCCCTTAAATTTCGTGTATCAAAAGGTAACTTTGCATCATGCGTATTTTACTTCTCAACGGTCC
>DJCX01000035.1:23651-26271 GCA_002430755.1 Flavobacteriales bacterium UBA5939
AATAACGTTGAAGGTGAGCTTATTAACATACTTCAGGCTGCTGATAACGACTTTGATGCCGTCATTTTCAACGCCGGTGGATATACACATACTTCGGTCGCTATTGCGGATTGTATCGCAGCCATTTCTATCCCCGTTGTAGAGGTGCACATTAGCCAGCCTGCTGCTAGAGAAGAATACCGTCACAATAGCTTGATTGCTGGAAAATGTGTGGCCAGCATTAGCGGCTTTGGTCTGGATTCTTACCGATTGGCCGTTGAAGGTTTACTTGCTCGAGAAGATTAGCCTCTTAATTCAAGGATTTTACGGACGATGTAGCCCATTTCCCTGGCTATTGTGCGTAGCGTACTGTCGTAGACATCCGCTTGCTGAGAACTGCCGTCGCTGTGTTTAGGATCTACAAAAAGAAGTGAGTGTCTCTGTTTTGCTCCAAAGACTACAGGGCATGCTTCGTTGGCACTATCACATACCATAATGGCGTGGTATCCTTCTTGCGCATTATTCGCATGATGGTATTCTTTAGAGAAGAGTAGCGGCGTATTCTTTTCCTCCTCTAGTGTGGGATGAAAGATCTTCCACGCCCGTTGCCCATGAGCCTGTACCTCCTTTGTAGTGAAGCCGTGTCGAGCACAACTCTCGGCAACAACGGGGTAGAGTGCAGTTCCTTCGGTACCTCCACTGTAGGTTGCCACATTTTCTAGCTGGTAATAGGTGCAAGCACTGCGAAACATGATTTCGCACAGATGGCTTCTTCTGCTGTTGTGGGTGCAGATAAAGTTAGCTGCTATGGATGTCTCTTCGCTGAGGTGCTGGGCGATGCCATCCAAAGTTTCTTGACGTTCTGCTTTGGGCAGATCACCAAATAATTGTTTCAATTCCATTACAATGCCGCTTTTAATATGGTTTTAACGTCTGTAGATCTAATGTCCTTGTGTTCACCAAGGATAATTGTGCGCTGAGCCTCCATGGCCGCAACACATTGCGCTGGGAAAGATTCTGGATGGTCAATCTCGTAATCACTCAACGTAGTTCCAATACCCAAGCTTCTAAAGAATTCTTCGGTTTTATCAATGGCTGCTGTTGCAACGGCTCTATCGTCACCGGTCAAACCGAGAACTCGACGACCGTATTGTGCCAATTTCGCTTCTTTTTTGTCCAATTTATGGCGGTATAAACTCGGCAATACTATTGCTAAAGTTCGTGCATGGTCGATGCCGTAAGCCGCAGTGATTTCGTGACCTATAGCATGGATAGACCAATCTGTTGGCACCCCTTTCTGAATGATCCCGTTTAAGGCCATATTACAACACCACATAAAATTAGCTGCCACGTCATATTGCTCGGGGCGTGCCATTACAGTTTCTGAAATCTCCATTAAAGTACTGAGAATCCCCTCTGAGATTCGATCCTGCAGGGTCGCAGCGGTAGGGTAGGTCATGTATTGCTCCATTACGTGTGTAAAGGCATCCACGATCCCATTGGCCAGCTGGCGCTGTGGTAGTGAGGCGACCACGCTAGGGTCACTGATACTGAATACAGGGAACAAACCTGGTCCGCCCATAGCACGCTTTTGTCCGATTTCTTTTCGAGAAATCACGGCGCCTGAGTTCATTTCGGATCCTGTCGCCGGAAGGGTCAATACGGTTCCAAAAGGCAATCCAACTTCTGTACGAATGCCCTTGGCAAGAATGTCCCAAGGTTCTTCTCCTTTGTACAAGGCTGCAGCGGCTAAAAACTTCGTGCCGTCGATCACAGAACCACCGCCGACAGCAAGCATAAAGGTAATTTTCTCTCGTTTGATAACCTCTAGAGCTCGAAGTAGAGTACTGTATTGAGGATTCGCTTCGATGCCTCCAAATTCTACGATTTCAAAGCCCTGGAGTGCATGTGTAACCTTTTCGTAGATTCCGTTACGTTTAATAGAACCTCCGCCATAGAGCATCAATACCTTGGCATCTGCTGGTATGAGACGAGGCAATTCTAGGTGTTGGTCTTTACCGAAATAAAGTTGTGTTGGAAGGTGAAGATTGAAGTTATTCATGAATGCGAATTTACGTAGTCAACAACTTCAATTGCTCGAAGTTTATAAGCGAATGTATCGCTCTTTCTTATCGTCGTAGATGGTGTCTATCGGAATGAGTATCCCGGTTTCTTCCACATCGCCGAAATCTGAGTTTATGAAGGTGCCGAAGGTCTTCATCTTAGGGCTTAGTCCCATATACTGTTTAATCAGTGGCGGTATGCTTTCCCCGAATGTAGCACAGATCTTATTCAGATTCCGTTGTCCCATTTTGAACGATTTCGCAAAATCTTCAGCATCAACTGGGAACTGCTCAGTATCTAGATCAATTACTGGTACATCGGCTGCAACGCTTGGTACCATCAGGCCTTCTTTATCTGGGAAATAATGACGCAAGAAATTGAGTACATAGTTCCGAGCTTCACGATCGTAAGTAGGGTACATGGTCACCTTGCCGTAGAAGTGCTTTATGTGGTCGTACTTCAAGCAGATGGCACCGAGTCCGTCCCAAATATTGTCTAAGGCGAACATGCCTTTTCTCGGGTCATTGGCAGGTTGGTATTTAGGTTGAACCCAACTTCTCCCTAACTCAATACTTTT
>DJCX01000133.1:0-7918 GCA_002430755.1 Flavobacteriales bacterium UBA5939
CTCCCACAACACTCGAACGACATACGAGCCAGGTGACAGCGTACTCATATCCACGCGGTGGTTAGTTGCGTCAATTGGCACCTGGTAGCGCACCAACTGACCTTGTGCATTGTATATATCTAGCAGAGTTTCTGCGCCTGCTGGCAAGTCCACATGAAGGAATGTGCTCAATGGATTTGGATACAGCGCAATAGGTAAAGCCTGCTCTCCTATTCCTACCTCGTTTAATCGGTGCGTTACCATGGTACTATCGCCACACTCGTTGATCAGGAATAAGTTTACGATGTAGTTGGTGGTTATGACGCCATAGGTGTGCTGAATATTCGACGCGGTACCCTTATCGTTCGTCCCGTCGCCCCAGTACCAATGGTATTCGTCCGCCCCTGTGGCATTTGCCGCGAAGTTTACGACCATTCCGTTGGCTGAAGTAGAAACTATGTTGAACGTAAAGTCCCCTGCAGGAACATCACAAGTAGCAACATCGTCTGAATAAGAGAACTGGTTCCCGCAACTATCCTCAGCAGTTACAGTCACTGTGAATGAACCTTGTGTACTGTACGTATTGCTTGCAGTCATTCCAGAAGCCGTATTCCCGTCGCCGAAACTCCATTGATAATTCAATAATCCGGCTGGTGTTGCCGTAAATGAGAAGGTACTCCCTGAAACGGTTGATGTGAAACCTAGCGTCACTATTGGGCAAAGCGTTAAATCGAAGGATGTCGTTGTAGAATCGCCGCAGCTGTTGACCAAAAGGAGCGTAATTGTGTATGTTCCCGAGGCGGTATATACATGGTTTGGTGTTGCTGTAGATGCTGTTCCTCCGTCTCCGAATTGCCAGTAGTAATCAAGGGCCGTCCCGGTTGAGGTACTAGCATCAAAATTCACACTTAGTCCATTGATGCTATAGGTGTAATCCGCTATTGTGGTATCACAGTAGCTGTAGGTGTGCAATAATGAATCTACGTTCCCGCAGCTGTTGTACACCACTTGATAGATATCAAACAAGCCAAAAGAGGTGTAGGAATAGTTCGAGGTATCCCCGATAGTACTGTTGCCATCGCCCCAGAACCAAACTGTTGAATCTGCATCTGAGTTTGTTCCAAATCCGTCAATGGAAGCTCCAGAACCTTGGATAGAACCGGTGGCTGCGATCGATGGACAGGCTAGTGTAGTGAATTGAACCAAAGTCCATGTGCTAGTCAATGTTGACGTACATGTGTCCTGAACGTATGCATCATACGTGGTGGAAGACTGTAAACCTGTGAGTACTGCATTTTGGTTCTGTGCTCCGACCATGGTGCCGTTGCCCTGAGTAAACCCTGTTGGACCGTATTCTACGGTACTTGTATTCGCGCGTCCTAGCCAATTTAACTCGGCACTGTTATATGTGATATTGGACGCAAGAACATTGGGTGCAGGACAAGTCGCAGTTTCATCTATTTTAACATCATCAATAGCAATATCTGCACGGTATGAGAAGAATCCCGATCCGTCTCGATAAGCTTTGAAAATGATCTGTACGGTATCTCCCTCGTAGGCTAGTAAACTTACCGTACGCTTCTGCCAACTCGCGGTATTTGAGTTTTGTTGTTGACCCGTGATGGTATTCACCAATACCGCTGGGGTACCAGGCTTTTTAACAAAAATTCGAAGTTTATCTATATCAGGTCCAAACATGTGGTACCAAAAAGTCAACTCCGGAGATTGTAAAGTATCGAGGTCTATCAGTGGTGTCCTTAATTCGGTATCGGTGGTAGCAGTCCACGGACTTGAACTACGCGTAAAAGCATAGCCTCCTGTACCGGTAGTATGATCACCAGAAGGCCCAGTACCAGAATAATGAACTGTAGAAGAATTACCACCCGTCCAGAATAAATCTTCGGTATCTGAACGCAACCAACAAGGATCAACGCCTCCTGTGGTGTTCGTAAAGTCTACTGTTGGCCATTTGCTTGAATTTGAAAAATTCTCTGTGAAAGGTGCCGTAAAAAACGAACAGTTCGTCGTGAAATCAGGACCGTTAACCCATAGACTTACATCACCCGTTCCACAAGAATCGCGCACTTGCCATTCGTAAGTCGTCTGAGCATTGAGCTGTGGCACTCCTTTATTTGAGGTAGACGACGTGGTCCAACTCCATGCTGAGGTTCCCACTGCTCTGTATCTAATTTGCCAGTTCGAGGCACCTCCACCTACCCAATCAAGCTGAGCAACATAAACACCAACCGCGGTAACAGCTGTGTTTTTCGGTTTTGCACACGAAGGAGCGTTATCAATCTTAATATCGTCTAGCGCGAATTGCGTGTAGAATGAACCTGAAGAAGCCGAGTAATCAAAGCGTACCCGGACAGTGTCTCCTGCATAGGCACTCAAATCTGCAATATGTTCAAGCCAAGCCGCTGAGGAAGAAGCATGTGTTAATCCCGATGTATCCCAAAGAGAAGACCAAGTTCCACCCTGCTTTTGAATGTATACGTCGAGATCACCCATTTGCTGGCCGTAACCATGGTACCAGAAACTTAACTCCGGGGAACTCAAGGTATCTAAATCAATCCAAGGCGATATTAAACGGGGATCCGTACCCGAAGCCAAAGTCGATGTCTTCTGGTGGTAAGCATATTGACCGCTGCCTGAGGTGTGGTCTCCGGACGGGCCTGTCTGAGTCCAAGAGAAAACAGGCGGACCCACGGTCCAAAACTTTTGAGCGGCACCTTGGGTAATCCAACATTGGTCAATATCTCCTTGGACGTTCCATGTGGTGGATGGACCCCAACCAGAGCCTTCAAAATCTTCTGTATATGGCGCTATGTAATTGCTACACCCGGTGGTAAAAGTGCCAAGGTTAGACCAAACGCTCGTATCTCCTACAGCACAAATCTCACGAACTCGTATCCTGTAATTGGTATTTGAGTTTAATCCAGAGAGCGTTGCCGGGTTTCCGGTGTACGTATTTATGGTACCATTAGCTATGGCCGTAGTACCACTGGCAAATTGAATCTGGCTGCCCAATGTATTAGAATTCAAAGATGTCCAACTGATGGACGCACTGCTCGAGGTCACTGAAGAAGCTACTGGGTTCAGGGGTTGATCGCACGAAGGCGTTTCTTCTACGGCAATATCATCGATGGCAATACGACTGTTGGTCCACCATGAAAAATTCACATCGCGCTTCGCATTGAATCGTATTTGAACCGTATCTCCGGCAAATTGAGAGAGTGATTCTGTATGCTTGCGCCACGGTGAGGTTTGGGAAGAAAATTGATTAGACGCTGTCGTAGAATTAATGGTATGCAGGTTCACCCATGTATTGGTTCCGACCACGCGTACACGGATATTGAGCCACTCTACATCTGAACCGTACATGTGGTAATAGAAGACAAGACGAGGTAAAGTATCTCCACTTAAATCAATGGGTGGCGTGATAAGATTGGTTACTACCGCGTTTGAAGAAGCTCCAGAAGACCATCCTTCAGCGAAAGCATATCCGCCTGTTCCGGTGGTATGGTCGCCATCTGGTCCTGAAAGAGTATTCGCAAAGCTTGGGTCTGAAGCCATCCATAAGTAGTTGGCTGTAGTGATGTTTCTGGTCCAACAACTTGGGATAGAACCCGAGTTGTTCCAAGAGCTAGGCCCCTGCCAAGAAGAACCGTCAAAGTTCTCGGTGTAGGGGGTACTTTGGATGCACTGGGCTTTTAGGTTTTGGCCTAAAGCAAATAGTACTGCGACAGTCAGTAGTAATCTTCGCTTCATATGTCAAATTTAACGCGAAATCATTTCTGATGTTCAAAGCAATGTTTAAAGATATTCCACCAAACTCCCTGTATATTTATGCCATGAGTAAACGCTTGATTTTCGCTATTCTTTTCATGGGTCAATTTTCGCTTTCCGGGCAAGTGCTCGGTTTGGTGAAATACAGCGGTGGCGGGGATTGGTACGCCAACCCTACCGCCCTGGAAAATCTCAGCGAGTTCTACAACGCTGCCACTGGAGCCAAGACCTCTGTAGCACCTAGCGAACTAACGCTTCGAGAAGTACTTCCTTCAGGCGTCTCTTTTCTGCATGCCACTGGACACGGAAGAATCGTTTTTGACGAAGAAGAACGCCAGATTTTAAACGATTTTGTACTTCGCGGAGGATTCTTGCACATTGATGACAACTACGGAATGAAGGAGTTTGCCGAAAACGAGTTAGATCTGTGCTTCCCGCAGGCAAAAAAAGTCAATGTCGCAAGCAGCCACCCCATCTTTAATACGCTCTTCAAGCTTGATGGATTGCCGAAAATTCACGAACACGACAATGAACAGCCAAAAGCCATAGGGTATTTCATTGAAGGAGAACTCGTCGCACTTTTAACTGTAGAAAGCGACCTCGGCGATGGCTGGGAAGATCCTCAAGTGCATAACGACCCAAAGGAAAAACGTGATAAAGCGCTAAAAATGGGTGCAAACTTGGTACATTGGGCAATAGTAAGACACTAAACCATGCTGGAATTCAAACTTCAACCGCTGACTAAATCGGTCCTACAAATCCTCTTGATTGCGTTGCTAGGGTATGCACTGTTTCTCATTCAAGGTATCCTAGTATATGGCGTAATCGCTTTGTATATCAGTGTTCTAGGAAGGCCTCTTATTGCCCTTTTGGGACGCATTCCAAAGGTAGGTCCACATCTAAATGCGACGTTAAAGGCGACCATCACCTTGCTGGTACTCGCGGGAATTGTTCTGGGTTTAGCCACATGGTTTTTCCCTGTGATTATCGAAGAATTTAGCTTCATAGGAACCATAGAATACGATGCGCTTCTAGTGAGCTTACAAGACGAATGGCAACAGCTTGACGCACTCCTCACCTCCCTTGGTATTGATACAGCAGCGGAATTGACTGAGATTAATAATACGTTGCAAGGATTTGCTTCCATGGAAGCAATTAGTAGCGTTTTAAGTAGCATTGTTGGTGGTTTGGGCCAATTCATCATTGGGCTCTTCTCCATCACCTTCATCTCCTTCTTCTTGTTCCGAGAACAAGATTTGGCACACCGTTTTGTCGATTCTATTACCCCAAAAAAGTACCACGATAAAGTGGATACGATGACGCCTCAAATCAAAACCGTGGTGACTCGTTACAGCTTTGGTATTCTCTTTCAAATTACCGCCATCTTTATTTTACTAGCCCTAGGTATGACACTGATTGGCGTTGAAGGTGCGATTGTACTTGCCCTATGCGCAGCAGTATTCAACCTCATTCCTTATGTTGGACCTATTATAGGTGCTGCCTTGGGCATCCTGTTGGGGTTGGGACAATTGTATGCTGCAGGTGTAGCTGATCCAGATTCAAGCGTCAATCTTGTTCAGAGCCTTTACCTTCTCATTGGCCTATTTGGGTTAGTACAAGTGTTAGACAACGTTCTATTTCAGCCACTTATTTTCAGCAATAGCGTTGGTGCACATCCCTTGGAAATCTTCTTGGTCATCTCCATTGCCGGTACACTGTTGGGTATTGGTGGAATGATCATCGCAGTGCCTGTTTACAGCATCGGAAGGATTGTATACAACACGGTTATTAAAACTATAGATGGCTAGTGTTGACCATCCGCTTTCAGGGGTAAATCCTGAAGTATTCAATGACGACCTCTGGGCGTGGATTGAATCCAATTCTGCCATGAATACAACAGCCTTACGCTTAAAGTACGGTTCGAATGAGCCATATTCTTCTGCAATAGCACAAATCGAGGCTAAGAATAAGTACGCTGGGAAATTCAGAGAGCTCTTCGAAGAACGATGGGTATTTCCTACCGGTATTGGTCTAGAACAAAGCTCTTCCTTAAAAACTGCCGCCGTTAAAGCCCGTTTTTTCCAAACCCCTTATTCTGCTGACCTGTGTGCAGGAATGGGCATAGATAGTAGAACCATTCTAAAAGCTGACCAGTGTTTGAAGCACCTCTGCTTTGAGCAAAACCGCCCTCTTGCTAGCCTGTTGAAACACAATTTACCTGAAGCCGATGTCATTCCTGATGCCTTTAGAGCACAAAAGCTAAAAGACTGGATTTCAATCCATGATATGGCGCCAAATGAACTAACGATATATCTAGATCCTGATAGACGCAGTTCGAATAAAAAAACCTTCAGTATCGCAGAAGGAACCCCGAATCTGATCGAACTGCAAAGAGAGTTGCTGAACCTGTCCGCTTGTGTGGTTGCGAAACACAGCCCCATGCTTGATCTGAAAGCTTGCATGCAAGAACTGCAAAATCTCCATGAGCTTGTGATTGTTCAATACCAAGGCGAATGTAAAGAGTTGCTTACTGTTCAACGAAACGAAAAGTCCTCTGAGGTAGCAATTACATTGATTGAAGCAGAGAATTTAACTTCGATATCCGGAAGACAAATACCTTCAATCGTCCAGCCGGTACAAACAGCGAAAAAATATATCATCCAACCTTCCTCTGGCTTGAACAAAAGCAATTTGCATTCTCTTCTCGCTCAACAGTTGGAATGGGAACGGCTCATCTTTGGTAACCTATACACGAGCAATAGGCTCCCTAGCCCTAGTCCTTTCTACAAGGTGTTCGAAATAAAATCGAGCTTCTCATCGTTAAAAAAAGTACAGTTAGAGGGCGCCTATGCCATAGAATCAATAGGATCGAAGATTACCGCCAAAGAACTTCGAAAGCGCCTAAAATTAAAGGAAGGCCGGGAACAAAAACTCTTCTACTTGCAGAACGGAAGAACAAAACAGATTCTCGAAGGTCATCTTATAGAGTAGGCACACTTTTTGGTTAATTTAGATGTATGCGGAAATCCCTTTGGTGCTTTTTGATTGCGACGCTTTTTTGTGCAAATACGTTTGGGCAAGAAGCACTTTTTATTCCTAACGAAGGGCAATGGAACGAGACATTCACGCATAAAATGCCGCTGAAATATGGCGCATTGTTTTTTCAAGAAAACAGCATCCAATTTGTGCTAAAGGATGCCGCACAGATTGAAGATTTACACGGCCATGACATGCACGAGGCAGGTCTATCGCATCACGAAAGCGATCTGAACTTCCATGTACTAAACATGGAATTCCTAGGAGCGTCAGAGGATATTGCCGTCGGCCATGATTTGGCAGGATTCAAACACAACTACTTTTTAGGAGATAATCCAGATGCATGGCGCTCAGGAGTGGAGCCCGCTAGAGGCTTAACTTATCATGGCTTATATCCTAATGCCCGACTCGATTTCCATACTCAAGACGGACAATTGAAGTACGATTGGCATTTGAGCGATCCACAGGCCTTAGCAGATATTCGATGGAGGTACAATGGTGCTACCTCAGTAGAAGTGCATCCTGAAGGACATCTCATCGTTCATACCTCGGTAGGGCAATTTTATGAAAGCAACCCAGTTTCATGGGGATGGAAGAACGGCGAACGCATAGATTTCGGTAGTTGGTACGAATTGTACAATGGACAAATTTCCTTTGGTGTTGAATCCATTGCCTACACCCTCGATAGTCTCGTGATCGATCCTCAGTTAATTTTCACCTCTTTTAGCGGTTCGCTAACTGATAATTGGGGATTTACAGCAACCTACGATGAGCAAGGTAGATTGTACGGCGGCGGTGTGGCCTTTGCAACAGGTTATGTCAGCACGGTTGGAGCGTTTCAAACGGGTTATAACGGTTCAAGCGGTCCTTTTCAAGCGTACTTACCAGACGTAACGGTTAGTGTATTCGATCCCAACGGAAACACCCTACTCTACGCGAGCTATTTGGGTGGAACGAAAAGTGACCATCCGCATTCCATGGTAGTCAACTCCAATGGAGAGCTTATCATTATGGGAACTACAGGCTCCACCAACTTCCCGACACAGAACGCCATTCAATCGTCAAATGCAGGTGGTGCTACGGTAAATGTCAATGGCTACGAATTCGAAGATTC
>DJCX01000133.1:8213-15342 GCA_002430755.1 Flavobacteriales bacterium UBA5939
AACGACGGTATCAACATGAACATCAATAAAAACTACGGCGACGCATCTCGAGGTGAAGTTGTAGTTGACGACAACGACAATATCTACATTACCGCATCTACCACTAGTACGAACTTTCCTACAACGAACTGTACGAGCTGTTCAAAGGCAGGTGGACAAGATGCAGTGGTCCTCAAGCTCAACCCTTCAGGCACAGCCATTCAATGGAGCAATTATTACGGCTCCACAGCAGATGATGCGGGATACAGCGTTAAAGTACGCGGCTCAAATGTCTACATGTGTGGCGGTACAGAAGGAAACAACTTGCCATCAACCACAGGCGCTTACAAGAGCAGTAAACAAGGCACTGCAGAGGACGGATTTGTGGCTCGATTTAATGCGGCGTTAGGAAGCTTAACGCGGAGTACATACGTGGGAACCTCTGATTATGACCAAACGTTTTTGTTGGATGTGGATAAACTTGGGAATGTATTTGTATTTGGGCAAACCTTTGGAAACTATCCAATCACAGCCGGTTCCTGGGGAACTCCGCAATACAGGAAGCAGTTCATTCATAAGATTAGTGCAGATTTAAGCACAAGCATGGCCTCTACTGCCTTTGGCTCGCCGCAAGGCACGATTAACCTCGTTCCAACGGCCTTCAATGTTGACGATTGTCTAAATATCCTACTTTCGGGCTGGGGAGGTGTCACCAATTCCGGTTTTGTACCTACCTCTGTAGATCAGCTGCCTACAAGCTCAGATGCGCTACAGACGGCTACCAACGGTTCGGACTTCTACTTTATGGTACTCGGTAAAAACTTCACTTCGTTCAAATACGGCTCCTATTTTGGCGGTGCTTCAAGTGCGGAACATGTAGATGGCGGAACTTCTCGCTTTGACGATAGAGGTAGAATTTACCAAGCGGTATGTGCGGGGTGCGGGGGCAACGACGACCTTCCAACCACACCAGGTGCTTTCTCCCAAACCAATAACAGCAGTAATTGTAACCTCGGCGTGATTAAGTTGGACTTTGAAACAGGTATAGAGGCGATAGCCGATGTTGATTTTGATTACTTGATAGACACTACTTGTTATGAATTGACCCTGCGCCTGTCTAACAGCAGCGTGAATGCCAATGCCTATTTCTGGGATTTCGACCAAGGCGACACTTCTAATCTAGCCGAACCTGTAGTTACATTCCCGAACCTTGGGACTTACGAGGTAATGCTTGTCGCCATTGATACGGTGTGTGATAGCTATGATACTACTTACATAACTATTGAACATGATACAGCTAATTTCCCAACTGCGCTATGGACACCAGATTATGTGAGCTGTGATTTATTCAAGGAAGTGGTATTTACCGAAAGCCTTGGGGATGCAGATTACTTTGAATTCAATTTTGGCGACGGGACTACTCTGGTGACTTCGAATCAATCGGTTCAACATACCTACCTTTCTACAGGCACCTTTATTACTACGATCACGGCACGGGATTCATTCTGTAATGTAAGCTCACAAACCGTTCACACTATTGTGTTTGATAACAATGCTAACGTCCCCACAGTTAATGTATTCACAGACAGTTGTAGGTACGGAGGTGTAGATGTGGTTTATACCAATATAGACAGCACAATGATTTTCAAGTGGAACTTTAGTGGTACGCCGGATACCGGTATGATTCCAACCTTCAGGTACCCAGAATCCGGATTAGAAAATGTCACCTTGACCATCACCGATACTATCTGTAATCGGGACTACGATTTCGATTTCTTAGCGGATATCGTACGAATAGATGGACGTGTATTTATCCCAACTGCCTTCACACCGAATGGAGATAATGACAATGAAGAATTTAAAATATTCGGAAACAGTTGTTTAGAGAATCCGATTTTTATCATCTATGACAACTGGGGTAATGAGGTATTCAGAAGCGAAGACCCGTTCCAAGTGTTCTGGGACGGAACCTTCAATGGAAAGGCCGTGCCTCAAGACGTGTATACCTACAGATTTACCGGAGGTGACGAGGTTAGAATGGGTACGATAACGATAATACGCTGATTACGCTTCTTCTACCGCGTAGATCTCACGAACAGCATTGAGGAATCCCTCAGCACATTCTTTTGTGTTGAACTTGCTAAAAGAGACTCTAACAGGCTGATATTCCGACGTCCAATCTCCTAACGCACGTATCACGTGTGAGCCTTGATTCGAGCCCGAAGTACAGGCCGAACCCCCACTAACATTAATGCCTTTCATGTCCAAAGAGAACGTCAGCATGTCATTGTTAGATTTAGGAAAGGCTATGGACAATACGGTGTATAAGCTTTTGTCTAATTCCGAACTGCGTCCAAAGAATCGAACTCCTGGAACTATAGACTGGACCTCATCGATGATATGTTGCTTTAGACCCTCTACCTTCTTTTGATCCTCAGCCATCTCCGCAGTGGCAATCTCAAAGGCTTTACCCAAAGCACAAATCCCAATGGTATTCTCTGTTCCAGCACGCATATTGCGTTCTTGTGCACCGCCTTGAATCAATGGTTTGATCTTTAGACCTGAACGGACATACGCAAAACCAATGCCCTTTGGACCGTGGATTTTATGTGCAGAGCACGTCAAAAAATCATAAGGCGTCTCACTCACATTAATGGGTAAGTGCCCCATGGCCTGAACGGTATCGGAGTGGAACAGTGCATCGTATTTTTGACACAAGGCCCCTATTTCATCCACAGGATTCAAGTTGCCAATCTCGTTGTTTGCAAACATGAGCGAGACCAACGTCTTCGGTCCCTCCTTCAGCAACGATTCGAGCTCATTTAAATTTATATCGCCATGTTCATTCACAGAGAGATATGCAGCTTCTACTTCGCCACGCTCGACCATAAATTCTACGGGATGACCCACGGCGTGGTGTTCAATAGTCGTGGTAATGATACGCTTCACGCCTAGATCACGAACACTACAAAAAAGGGCCATATTATCAGCCTCCGTGCCTCCTGAGGTGAAGAAAATTTCGCTGGGCTGTGCTCCAATAGTCTGCGCAATACGCTTACGAACTACCTCTACCTCCACCTTAGCGCCTCGGCCACTGATGTGGGTTGAAGATGGGTTACCGAAGTTCTCCATCATGCGAATCATCTCCTCTTTGACGCGAGGTTCTAGCGGAGTTGTGGCAGCGTTGTCTAAGAATATTACACCCATTGTGGTTCTGTAGTAAGTGTTCCCCTCAAAGATAGAACGAAACGTTAAATTTTAGATTATTCGGCTAAAGCTTCAAGTTCTTGGATGAATCGCTCCCCCAATTCAAGGGCTTCGGCCGTACTTGGTGCCTCGGTGTAAATTCGAATGATAGGTTCCGTATTTGACTTTCTCATGTGTACCCAACGGTCTGACCATGTGATTTTTACACCATCAATAGTACTTAATTCCTCGTGCTGATATTGACCTGCAATAGTTGCAAGCAGGGCATCGACATCAAGTCCCGGAGTAAGCTCGATCTTTTGTTTACCCATGAAGTATTGAGGGTATGAGGCTTTCAATTCACTGAGCGTTTTTCCTGTTTTCGCTAAATGCGTGAGTGCTAAAGCGATACCAACTAAGGCATCACGACCGTAATGCAATTCGGGCAGAATGATGCCTCCGTTACCCTCTCCTCCTAAAATACTATTGGTGGCCTTCATTTCGTTGACTACATTGACTTCGCCTACTGCAGAAGCCGAATAGGTTGAGCCCTTAGATTCGGCCAAATCCCTTAAGGCTTTGGAAGAACTCATATTGCTTACTACGTGGCTTTTTGTGTGCTCAAGCAGGTAATCGGCAACAAGAACTAGTGTGTATTCCTCGCTGAACATCTTCCCTTTTTCATCTACAAAAGCCAGGCGATCTACATCAGGATCAACCACAATCCCCATGTTGTATTTGCCCGAGGCGCATTCTTCAATGATTTCCGTCAGATGTTTCTCAAGGGGTTCTGGATTGTGGGGGAATTGGCCCGTAGGTTCAGGATACAGATTATTGTAAGTCACCCCCATCTTATCTAAAAGCATTGGGATGGCCACTGAACCTGAACTATGTACTGCATCTATGACTACATTGAATTTCTGATTAGCTACGAGCGTTGCATCGACTGTGTCAAGCGCTAATATCTGATCAATATGCCATTGGAGTCCATCTTTGTCTTCGGTGACCGTGCCTAAATCGTCCACTTCAGCAAAAGTGATTTCGTCACTTTCTGCGAGCGCAAGGATTTCTGCACCATCCGCACCGCTCACAAATTCTCCTTTTTCATTCAATAACTTGAGTGCATTCCATTGTTTGGGGTTGTGGGAGGCTGTTAAAATTATGCCACCTTGTGCGTTGTACCTCGGCACAAGCATTTCAACCGTCGGTGTGGTGCTCAAGCCTGTGTTAATGACATCAATACCCAAGCCTTGCAGTGTGGAAACCACTAAATTTTCAATCATTTGACCGGAAGGGCGTGCATCGCGACCAATAACTACGGTACATGTACCGTGTCTCTTTTTCAGCCAAGCACCATAGCCCGCAGCAAATTTCACTGCGTCCATAGGAGTCAAATTATCACCTGCTCCACCGCCGATGGTTCCTCGAATTCCTGAAATACTCTTGATTAAAGTCATGGTTAAATGGTTTTACAGCGAAGATAGTTGGCCTTTTCGGGCGCACCAACCGTACTCAGTCAATTTTGGGTTTTGTTAATAACAGTGTTCATATGTGAAGCGATTAAAATTTTATCTCCTTCAAAAGGACCGCAATACCGAGTAACTTCACTCTAATGAGATTTGAGGACCGCGAGGTACATAGCTTAGTTCAATCCTACGAGCGTGCATTGGAGAATGATCGCCAGCCCTACTACGACGTAGAAGATCTAGAGACTATCGTAAACTATTACTACGATACGGGCTCCTTTGAGCAAATGGCTGCAGCCATCAAATTCTCCATTTTACTTCACCCGAATTCTTTAGTCTTTAAAATCAAGGAAATCCAATTGGACCTTGCTACTAAAGACTTTACAAAAGCCCAGGCGAAGCTTCAGCAAATGGAAGGATTGAGCGATCACCACGTAGAGCTACTTATAGCTAGAGCTACTTTGTTTATGCATCAAGGCAAAACAGAGCGCGCTCTCGAACTGCTCGATAGTGCCCTACAACGTGCCGAGGATCAAGAGGAGATATTGCAGCAAATTATTGATGCACATCTCGCGCAAGGAGCCTATGAGCACGCGGCTGAAGCCATCTTGAAGTTGTGTGAACTTGACGAGCGATTGGACGACGGAACTATTTATCAGCTCGCGCTGTGCTTCGACTTCATGCACCAATACGACCGTGCCATTGAAACCTTCGATCGGTTTATTGAGCGCGAACCCTACAATGCATTGCTGTGGTACCAAAAAGCGGCTTTCGCTCTTCGATTAAATCAAGAGGATAAAGCCCTTGAATATTTTGATTGGGCGACCACTGCGGACGATGAGTTTCATGCGGCACACTTTGAAATTGGCCGTATCCACGAACGAAATGATCGTTTGATTGATGCAATGAATGCCTACCGCTTAAGCATCAGCGAAGAAGTCCCTTCAGGCTACATCTACTTCCGAATAGGAATGATTGAGCAAGAATTAGGGAGTCTCAATGCTGCTCTACGCGCTTTTGATCGCGCTGTAGAAGTCGAGCCGGAGCTCGAAGATGTGTACTTAGAACGTGCCAATGTTTTGTGCGAGTTAGACCGCCACGAAGAGGCTATTTCGGATTACAAAAAGGTTTGGCTGTTCGGCAATTATGGTTCAGAAGATGTCATTGATTATGTCGAGGCATTGGTAGAACTCGACCTGTTGGACGAGGCCATCAAAATCTTATACCAAGGTGTCGGTCAATTTGAGGACAATGTTCAACTGCGTCTGATTTTGGCGGGCTACTTGTTTGCCACTGCGTCCTACGAGGAGGCGCGAGTGATTATGAATGAATGCCTCGAGCTAGAGCCTACCTCGGTAGAATTGTTCCATCAATACTTCCCAGCTTTTGGGAAAATACCTGAGATAACCGGTATTTTAGCCGAAATTCAATCGGCGAACGATGCTTAAACATATTCAGCTTTTTCTCAAAGGAATGGCCATGGGCGCAGCGGATGTTGTCCCGGGCGTGAGCGGAGGAACCATAGCTTTTATTACGGGAATTTATGAGCGACTCATTGGCGCCATATCGTCTATTAACAAGCATACATTAATGATGCTCTTTAGGGGCCAATTCCGCCAACTCTGGACCGCCATTGACGGTACTTTTTTAGCCGTTCTATTTGCGGGAATCTTCACAAGTATTCTCACACTTGCTTCGGTCCTCACTTTCACACTAGATCATTATCCCATCTTAACCTGGAGCTTTTTCTTTGGATTGGTTGCCGCCTCCGTCTGGATGATGGGCCGAACAGTCAAACAATGGAATGCACAGGCGGTAGTCGCTTTTACGTTTGGAACTATGATCGCTTATGCCATTACTGAAATGAATGCCACGGCGGGTTCTGATGCACCGTGGTACCTAGTATTGAGTGGTGCCTTGGCTATATGCGCGATGATACTCCCTGGTATCAGTGGAAGTTTTATCCTACTGCTCTTAGGAGCGTACTCAACCGTACTGGCCGCAGTAGCGAACAGAGAATTACTCACCATAGCGTACGTAGGATTTGGCGCAGTTCTGGGCTTATTGTTGTTCTCAAAAGGATTGAAATACATCTTTGAGCGCTTTTACAACCCCACAATCGCGCTGCTGAGTGGCTTCCTTTTAGGTTCATTGAATAAACTTTGGCCTTGGAAAGAAACTCTGGATACGTTCATTAAGCATGTAGGTACAGAAAAAGAGGAAATCGTTGCCTTGAGCGTTCGAAATTTAGCGCCGGGAGACGGTTGGCCCATAGCCGTAGTTTTCGCACTTTTTGGTGCCGTACTTGTTCTAGGGCTAGAATATGCCGGAAAAAAGATGAAATGATCAAACTCGGACTCATAGGAAATCCCATCGCTCATAGCCTTAGCCCTGAGATTCACCAAGGGTTTATTACAGAGGCTGAGATGCAAGGAAGCTATGATCTGTTTGAAATGGACGCTCTTCCCGAAGAAGGTCTTAAAACCTTTATGCAGCAT
>DJCX01000107.1 GCA_002430755.1 Flavobacteriales bacterium UBA5939
TCGCAGACACGGCCGCGTTCTAGTGCTCACCGAGGAAAGCACAACCCCTTCTTTTGCAGGGGCTCTGCAAGGTGCTGTACAGTCGGATTGTTTCGAAAGTTTGGATGCACCGGTGATGCTCTTGGGCAGTGAAGATGTACCTGCAATTCCACTCAACAGCACCCTGGAACACGCCATGCTTCCGAATGCGGAAAAAGTGGCTGCGAAGCTCAGAGAATTGCTCGAATATTAGCCGCGGGTTATCCGGCAAAAAATCGGTATTTTAGTCGCTCAAAATTCAAGCAAATGAGCACAGCATTTCTAGGGATTATGGGTCCCAACCAAATGATTTTGATTCTTGTAGTCGTATTGCTTTTGTTCGGTGGTCGTAAGATCCCTGAGCTAATGCGCGGACTAGGTCGTGGCGTGAAGGAATTCAAGGACGGCGTAGCGGACGACGAAAACACAGAAGATTCTAAGGAATAAGCCCGAAATCATTCGAATATGAGCAGCACTGCACAAGCGGTTGAGACTTTTTTGTCCAAAATTGAGCAAACCAAGGATCTAAACATCTTCCTGGAAGTATGGGCCGACGAGGCGCGTAAAAAAGCGGAGCACGTCGACGAAAAGATCGCTCAAGGAACTGCGGGAAAGTTGGCCGGTATGGTCATCGCGCTGAAGGACAACATATGTTACCGCGGTCACAAAGTGAGCGCTGCCTCCAAGATTTTAGAAGGATTTGAAAGCCAATTCTCTGCTACAGCCGTAGAACGCCTTTTGGCAGAAGACGCTGTTTTTATTGGACGCACCAACTGTGACGAATTCGCCATGGGTTCTGCAAATGAGAATTCTGCATTTGGCGCAGTGAAGAATCCCGTTGACCCAACAAAGGTTCCCGGTGGATCTTCGGGCGGATCTGCCGCAGCAGTTGCAGCAGGCTTATGCCATGTCGCATTGGGGTCAGACACCGGCGGTTCTATCCGTCAACCAGCAGCTTTTACAGGAACGGTAGGTTTTAAACCTTCATACGGTAGAATAAGTCGTCACGGTTTGATTGCTTATGCTTCGAGCTTTGACCAGATTGGTCCATTTGCTGCCAACGTAGCAGATGCGGCTAAGGTCATGGAAGTGATGGCCGGTGCGGACGATTTCGACGCCACAGCCATGCAACAACCCATGGCACCTGCAACGAAAGAAGCTCCAAAGAAAGTGTCTTACTTGAAAACTGCAGTAGACCACCCAAAGGTGGATGCCAGTGTTAAAAAAGCCTTCCAAGCGCAGCTTGAATTACTCGAAAATGCCGGTTGTGTTGTAGAGCCTGTAGAATTTGATTTGCTTGACGCACTCGTTCCAGTTTACTATGTAATTACCACCGCTGAAGCGAGCTCTAACCTTGCACGTTTTGACGGCGTTCACGCTGGATTCCGTGCGGAAGATGTAAGCGATCTAGAGAGTGTGTACAAGAAAAGCCGCAGTGCCGGTTTTGGTAAAGAGGTGCAACGAAGAATTATGCTCGGTACGTTCGTATTGAGTGCAGGATATTACGACGCCTACTTTGGCAAGGCGCAAGCGGTTCGCCGTATGGTGAAGGAATGGACGGATAAGACGTTGAGTGAATACGATGTATTGCTAAGTCCAACGACGCCTTCAACGGCCTTTGAACTGGGCCGCGAGGTAAGCGACCCTACGGTGAACTACCTCGAAGATATTTTCACTGTTCAAGCCAATATTGCTGGTACTCCAGCCGTTAGTATTCCTATCGGTGTGGATCCAAACGGACTCCCTATCGGACTTCAAGTGATGGGTGCAAACGGTTCAGATATGGACACGTTGGCCATCGCAGCATGGATTCAAAAGCAATAAAAATGCGCACATTCTCTCTAGTCTTTGCCAGCCTGCTGGCCTTCTCTGCCTTTGGTCAAGAAATAGCAGTAGATTCTTCTTTAGTGGTGGCCGATTCCGTTCAAGTTCCCACCACAGATCTAGATTCAGTAGCCTTACATGCACTCGACGAGCGACTAGCGAGATTGGACAGTGAACACCTCATGTTTGCCTTCCACAGCCTGCCCGAGGTAGATACCATTAGCCCATTGCCTCTAACGGACAGTGTTTTTGAATACTACATGGCAGAATTGGACGCGCGAACGCCCTTTGAAATGGCGTACAATCCTGTTGTCAAGCGTTATCTCGAGCGTTACCTCAAATACGGGACTGCGCGTCTGTCGCGAATGATGGCACACGGGCAGTACTACTTCCCAATGTTTGAGGAGCACCTCGACAAGTACGACATGCCCCTCGAGATTAAATACCTTGCAGTGGTAGAAAGTGCACTCAACCCCAAGGCACGCTCGTATGTTGGGGCGACCGGGTTATGGCAATTCATGTACGGCACCGGTAAACTGTACGACCTAAAGGTCAACAGCTACGTCGACGATCGTAACGATCCATTAAAAAGTACCGAAGCTGCTTGTCAGTACATGCTCAAGATGTACGATGTCTTTGAAGACTGGAACCTCGTACTTGCGGCTTACAATTCAGGGCCGGGAAACGTTCGCAAGGCCATTCGCCGAAGTGGAGGTAAAACTTCCTACTGGGAAATTCGCCCCTTCCTTCCTCGAGAGACCTCTGCCTACGTCCCGCTCTTTATCGCAGCGACCTATGCTATGGAATACGGCCATCTCTACGGCATAGGTCCCGCAGATATTCCAGTCTATTACATGGAGACTGACACGGTGCGCATCACCCAGCAAGTACATTTTAAGCAGATTCAAGACGAATTTGGAGTAGATGAAGCTTTGATGGAATTCCTGAATCCGCAATACAAGTACAAAATTGTCCCTGTAGTAAAGGGGCAGGATTACTTCTTGAGTTTGCCTAAAGATGCCGCTAATCACTTCCGCATCGGTCAAGATTCCATCTATAAGATTGCCGAAGGTTACTTC
>DJCX01000112.1 GCA_002430755.1 Flavobacteriales bacterium UBA5939
TCTTGAGCTTTCTGCGCTTTTTCATACTCTTTCCAGATGTGCCATTCGGTATCTACCTGCTGCTCGGCAGTCATGCGCCAGAAATCTTTGCCACGTTCAAAACGCATCATGTTCTCGTCGACCCATTCTCTGGCTTTATAGTAGTTCTCACGTTCGATAGAGATTCGGGCGAGCATGTAGAACGGCGTTTGTTTATCGTAGAGTTCAGAGATGTCGTAGTAGGTATCGTAGGAGCTCTTTAAATCGCCCATTTCATACTGGATGGCGGCTTTAAAAAGCATGTATTTCTGGTGATTGGCCCTGAATTCAAGACACTTTTCGAGATCGGCTAATGCTTCGCGAAGTTGACCTAATTCGTAGTACGCCTCTGCACGGAAGTAATACAGATCCTCGCTGTTCATGCGCTTTGAGATGGCCAGGTCATAGTGCATCAGAGCCTTGGCAGGTTGTTGCGGTACAATAGCCATATATGCCCGACCCACGGTCATGTTGTCCCTTCCGCTTAGTGTCGCACCTTTGGGTGAATACTCGATGATTTTATCATAGCTCTTGGTATTCCATAACCTTCCGATGTAGCTGCTTTGAGCAGCTAGACTGGTAGTAAGGCAGGCAAACAGGATAATTAGGTTACGGCTCAATCTCATCTTCATTTGAGTTTGGTAGGGTGATGGGTTGTTCGAGTTCCCAATTGGCCTTTACTTCAAAAGACTGGCCAGAAATCAAAGGCTCGGCTGATGTGTTCAACGTCCAAGAGGGGCTGTCCCAAATACCGTTGCCGTTGAGGTCTATATATCCAAACACTTCATACTTGCCGGGCGCATAATAGTGCCCTTCGGTTTTCAAAGTATCTGTTCCTGCTTTGGTGCAGAGGTCAATGAGTACATCACCTGCGCGATGTGCGTATAGGATGACAGAATCTGCTGATGGAGGTATGCTGAAGCTGATTAGGCCAAGATTTTCGCTAGAGGTGGTGTCCACAAAATTGGCCACAGAATCTATAGCAGTCGTGTCCAATTCCGGAAACTCAAAGCGCTCTGTCGAGTATGGGATGGCGATCAAAGAGGAGTCGGATGAGGTCGGTATACCCTTTAAAAAGCCAAAAGTTTCAACGCCTTCGTCCCACATTTTATTGAAGTTTATGTCTTCGAAGACTAAGAAATCAAAAGTATCTACAGGAAGGTAGCTGAGGTAAAAAGAACCGTCTTTGCTTGGTGTAGCGCTGAACTTTGGTAGCCCCACAGTATCAGCTCCTGCGGGTAGAAGCCAAATGGTGAGATCTTCAAAGGCACCCTTGCCCGTTTTGTCAACCTGACCACCTATCTGCATGCTGTCAATAAATGAGCCCGTGCTCCAAACGACCTCGAGGTTGGTGTATTTGTTGTTCTCGTTTAGGTCGCCTATTTCATCGCCCATGGAGATTCTATAGGTCGTGTTTTCCAAGAGCTGGCCTTCTTCCCAGTTCAGTTTGAGTTTCTTACCAATGATCTCAAATTCCAATCCTTCAAGCGGTGGACTCGTCGTTATGTTGCCGCGCAATTTGCTTCCTTGAATGTACTCGTCGAAAACGATCTCTGCCTTACTTCCAGTAAAGTTCAACGCACCAAGCGTTGGCGTCATCTTCACCACTGTAGGCGGCGTTTCGTCCTTCGGCCCTCCTTGCGGACGACTTTGAACGGCGCACCCCACTAGAAGCAATAGGAAGGAGGCAATAATGAATCGTTTCATACGCTAAAGGTCACTATTTATCGGCATACATACTTAGAGGAAACGGACAATTCCCCGCTAATATTTCAACAGGATTCAATTCCGATTAAAAAAGTAAATTAGTGTCCTATTAAAATCACACGCTTGTGAAAAAACTTCTACTCCTATTTATGTCAGTTTTTGCTCTGGGAGCAAATGCACAGACGTACTGTTCGCCAACCTACACCTTGGGTTGTACCTACGGCGATGACATCAACGATGTATATATTGGAACCTTCTCTGATACAGCTACAGGCTGTTCGACAGGTAACTACTACGTGGCAACTTCTGATACGATTTACATCCAGCAGACGGCGCCTACTTCCGTTGAATTCACTTCCAACTACTCTACGCAGTATTTTGCGATCTGGGGCGACTGGAACAACGACGGCGATTGGGACGACGCTGGAGAGCACCTTTGGTCTTCTTCAACGAACCAGTGGAACGGTAATGTGGAATCGATCACTATTCCTTCTACGGTATCGCTCGGTTCTTACCGCATGCGTATTCGTTCAAACTATTCTGCAGCCATTTCAGCTACAGAAAGCTGTTCGAGCATGTCGTACGGTGAGGTGCACGATTACACAGTGACCGTTACTACACCACCGGCATGTCCAGCACCGACTTTCGCAAGCATCACTGCTTCAGATTCTTCGGCGACGTTGACTTGGAATTCAAACGATACAACGTTCGTTGTCGAATACGGAACTTCAGGATTCGTGAACGGTCTTGGGCTTCAGGTAACGGTAAACGATACGTTTGCTACAATCACTGGTTTGAGCTCAAATACTGCCTATGATTTTTATATTAAAACAGATTGTACAGCGGATACAAACGGCTACAGCACAAACGTTGGTCCGTTCTTCGTGAAGACGTTATGTACTTCAGTAAGCACGCCACTCTACGAGAGCTTTGATACAGATTCAACAGGTGGCTTCTCCAATCCGAATGCCCCCTCATGTTGGTACTACGCCGAAAATTCTGGCGCGGCCGGGTACGGATATATTACCGGTTCTTCTTGGAGCTTGAGTCCGCACACAGGTACTCAGATGTACTACCTCTACAACAGCTTTGATTCAGCAGTTGAAGCATTGATCAGTCCAGCAATTATTGGTCTAGATAGCGGTACGAAGCAGATGGATATTTACATGGCAAGTACAGGCTGGTCTTCAGGTAATGATGTTATCGTCGGTACTGTGAGCAGCCCTACAGATTTGAGTAATTTCAACGCGATAGATACGATCAGCGTTCCTAACGGCGCGACGTGGAACATGTACACCGTGTACTTCGATGCAAGTGCAGGGT
Source organism: Flavobacteriales bacterium UBA5939 (assembly GCA_002430755.1). Classification (GTDB taxonomy): domain Bacteria; phylum Bacteroidota; class Bacteroidia; order Flavobacteriales; family Schleiferiaceae; genus UBA10364. The sequence continues at coordinate 3,049 of DJCX01000112.1, forward strand.
ACAACATGAGCGACGATCACATTGCTATCATTTCAACCACTACAAACACGTACACAGCGGTATACTTTGACGAAATTACCATCAAGGACGCTCCGCAATGTTTGCCACCTTCGGCAATTAGTGTGGGTTCTATTGGGGCCGATTCTGCCGAGGTCAACTTCACTGCAAATGGTATTACTACGTATCTCGAATACGGTCCTGTAGGCTTTGTCCCGGATTTCCAACAGAGTACAGGTACGCTTGTAACGGCATCGTCATCGCCGCACTGGTTAACAGGTCTTGACACAAACACGTCATACGATGTGTATGTCTACCAAATGTGTGCGGACAGTACAGTGAGTCCAGCCTTTGGTCCAGCGACCTTTAAGACATTGCAGTGTGCTCCAGCCGATATGTGTTCGTTCGATATTGAATTAACGGATAGCTACGGTGATGGATGGAACGGTGCAGAAGTTCAAGTATTGAATTCGGCAGGTGGTGTTGAATACACGTTAGGTTCAGCATTTACTACTGGGTCTACTTACACAGAAACCATCATGGTATGTACCGGCGAAACGTTTACCATTTCTGTGAGCGACGCTGGGTCGTATCCAAGCGAGATTGGTTTGAATGTGATTTCAAGTGGTTCGACAATTGCTTCCTATTCAAACTCTACTTCGACCACTTTAGGTACGCAGATGGCACAGTTCACAGCATCATGTAATACGGCTTGTCCAACACCGACGAACCTCACTTATGTAGCAGGAAAGAACGACGCGACCTTTACTTTCGATCAAAACGGTGGCTCTGCAACTTACGTCTACGAGTGGGGTCCAGTAGGATTTGCACAATCGACAGGTCTTGTTTCAAGCAATATTGATTCAACTACAGGCAACACGTTCTCTATCTCCGGTTTGAGTGCAGCTACGTGTTACGATGTATTTGTGATCGGTAACTGTGGTACTAGCGGAGTGAGCGATACATTGGGTCCATTGACCTTCTGTACCAACCTCTGTGATACGACAGATTTGTGTACTTGGACCATGAGTATGTATGACTCATGGGGCGACGGATGGAACGGTGCTGAAGTTCAAGTATTGTATAACGGTGTCTTCGGTCAGTCCTTTACATTCTTAACAGGCGATTCGTCTATTGTAGACTTCCAAGTATGTAGTGGAACGCAGATTACGGTAGTGAATAGTGCTGCTGGATCGTACCCGTCTGAGGTAAGCTACGTGCTTTCAAACGCTTCTGGTACTCAGAGCACCTCTGTGACTACAGGTAACTTTGCTGTAGGAACACAGGCGACCTTGACAGCAAACTGTGTTACGGTTTCTTGTCCAATGCCATCGAACTTAACCAACACGAACATTGGCGCTACAACTGCCGACATTTCTTGGACGGGTGGTACAGGTACTTTCTTGTACGAATACCGTGCTCAAGGAACGACTACGGGTCCAATGCTTAGCGGTACTTCAACAGCAGCAACGGCTTCTATGATGGGTCTAACACCGTCTACTACGTATGATTTCTACGTGAAAGAAGCTTGTGCTCCTGGCGATACTTCGATGACCATGTACCATGTATTTACCACAGATTCTTGTGCGGCAATCACCTTGGGTAACCCACAGTTCAACGTGGACAGCGTGAACGCTACAGCGGCAGCGTTGACCTTTAACTGGAACAGCACGAACACCACTGGATTCAACATTTCTTTCGGTGACGGAAACTCGGCTACGGGTACAGGTGGTACAGTGTCTCACTCGTATACTGCCAACGGCACGTACTCTGTGACTTTAACGGTGTACAGCGATTGTGATACTGCAAGCAAGACTTTTAATGTTCAGGTAGGTACTATCGGTATCGAAGACAACGCTGGAATTACAGCCTTGATGATTTATCCGAACCCTACACAAGGTCTGGTAACCATCGATGGTGAGATTTCGCACAGTGCTGAGGTAAGTATTCGAATTATAAACTACTTGGGTCAGGAGATCTTAGTGGACCAATTCGACCCTACCTCTTCGGTCCTAAGCAAAACGTATGATCTAAGTGCGGCTGCGGCTGGCGCTTATCTCATCGAGGTTGCAACGGATAGAGGCGTAGTACAGAAATCCATTATTGTTCGCCACTAAACCTCCAAGGCTAGTGCGAGCAAATGCAAGGGCTGCTCGGGGAATACTTCCCGAATGACCTCTGCAGCATAAAGTAACGTCGACCCGGTAGTAACGGTGTCGTCGATCAACACAAGCAGCGCATCCCGCGGGATGCGCTGCTTTATTTTTTGGCGCACTCGCAAGCTCCCGCGCGGATTGGTCCAGCGCTCAAAGGGATCCATTTCAACTTGACTTTTCTTGTGTACGTGCTTCTCGAGCAACGCGACCACCTGAGCCTTGTATCCAAGCGCGCTTAGTTTTCTTAGACACCCTTGAGCCAGTCCTTCACTTTGATTGTAACCGCGTTGCCGC
>DJCX01000062.1:0-1725 GCA_002430755.1 Flavobacteriales bacterium UBA5939
ATCGAAGATTTGGTTCGTGGCACTGTGGATCACGGGCTCTACAACGAGCTTCCAGTAAGCGAGGCGACAAAAGAAGAGATTACTGTACCTTCGCAGGGATGATCAACATTCGTGTAGCACAACAGCAGGATATGAAGGCCGTATTGGGTCTAATTACTGAATTGGCCATTTATGAGAAAGAGCCAAAAGCTGTGATTGTTACCGAACAAGACCTCATCACCCACGGTTTTTCTGAAGATCGATTTGACTGTTTTGTAGCAGAACATGAAGAGCAAGGAGTGATAGGCATGGCCCTATATTACCCGCGTTACAGCACTTGGAAAGGCCCTACCCTACACCTTGAAGATTTGTACGTGAAGCCTGAATTCCGTCAGCACGGTGTAGGAAAGCAACTTTTTGATACCGTCGTAAAGGTAGCCGCAGAACAAAATGTAGGACGTATGGAATGGACCGTACTCGAATGGAACGATCCAGCGTTGAACTTTTATAAAAAATACGACGCTTCCCTCGACCCTGAGTGGCATTTGGGAACGTTGACCAGAGAACAATTAGCGCAATACAAATGAGCACACCGCTAGTCTTCAAATTTGGTGGTGCATCGGTAAAAGATGCACAGAGCGTACGAAATGTGGCCAGCATCATTGGCCAATTCAGCCAGCGTCCCATGGTCGTTGTCGTCAGCGCGATGGGCAAAATGACCAACGCCTTTGAAGAGGTGGTTGCCGCATGGAGTAACGGAAATTTATCCGAGGCCAATGCAAAAATTGACGCTATCGCTGCTTTCCACCAAGTTATAATCAATGAACTCTTTATAGACCCGACGGAAATCAACGAGCACGTTGCAGCCCTTATTGCCAGCATTCGCGAAGGTCTAGACAAGCAAGACATTTCTTATGGCGAAGGCTACGACTACATTGTGCACCACGGAGAATTAATCTCCACCCGCATCATAGCCGCTTACGTTGGCCAGGAAGTTCCTACTGTTTGGCAGGATACACGGGAATTGGTGAAAACCGACGGTCAATTCCGCCGTGCAACGGTCCAATGGGAACAAACCGGCCGCGCTATCCGCTCGAACATTGCCCAAAACAAGGTCAACTTCGTTCAAGGATTTATTGGCTCATCGCCAGATGGGCGCCCAACAACATTAGGTCGTGAGGGGTCCGATTATACGGGCGCCGTATTCGCCTTCTGCCTCGGTGCAGATAGCCTCACGATTTGGAAAGATGTTCCTGGTATGTTGAACGGGGATCCAAAGACCTTTGCCAATACCCAAAAGATTGATGCATTGCCGTTTAATGAAGCCATTGAACTGGCCTTTTACGGTGCCTCGATCATCCACCCGAAGACCATACAGCCGCTAAAGAAGAAGGGCATTCCATTACACATTAAGAGCTTTGTTGACCCTTCACTTCCAGGTACTACCATTGGTGGCGTAGACAGCCCAGAGCCTGAGGTAGCGAACTTCATCTTGAAGAAAAATCAAATCCTCATTCAGCTGAGCACCAAAGATCTGGCTTTTATCGCTGAGCACCACCTCAGCGCTGTTTATCGCCTATTTGCCGAGCAAGGCGTCGTAGTAAATTTGATGCGTAACACGGCCACAAGAGCAATGTTCTGTATTAACAACGACGCGATTATTGTACCTAAAGTACTCGCTGAACTCACAGGCCAGTTCGATCTCGAACTCACATCTTCAGTGGAATTATTGACCATCCGTCACAC
>DJCX01000062.1:1921-3013 GCA_002430755.1 Flavobacteriales bacterium UBA5939
GATACGGTCCAATTCGTTTTCAAGCGCTTCTGATTTCATACAATTTTAATTTTTCGATAATATCTTATTCAGCTGAATATCTGTGTTTTGCTTGACGCAACAAACACATGATTAAGCCAATCTTTCAATTTAGAAAACTGCTGGATATTGCAGAAGAGGTACCCAAACAAATCCTCTCAAACTGCTTTTCAAGGTTGCCTGAAAAAGCCAGAATTTCCATTAGCGGGGATTACGAGGTTTACCTAATTGAACCGGAAACAGAGGCAGACCGCATTTTAGAAGAAATTGGCAGGTTAAGGGAAATCACTTTTCGTGCTGTTGGAGAAGGTACCGGAAATGACCGAGATCTAGATGAATACGACAGTTATTTCCATCATCTTGTGCTGTGGGATAGCAAAACACAAACTATTGTTGGGGCGTATAGAATAGGTATAGGACCAGAAATTTATGCGAATAAGGGGATCAAAGGATTTTACATAAGAAGTCTTTTCAAGATTAAACCCGGAGGTCACTATTTGATGCGCGAAGGAATTGAAATGGGAAGAGCCTTTATTCGAGAAGAATACCAAATGCGCCCTACGCCATTATTCATTTTGTGGAAGTCAATTCTCAAGGTAGTTTTAGAACGTTCAGAGATCAAATATATCTTCGGTAGCGTGAGTATTTCTAACACCTTTTCTCAAACCTCTCGGAGTCTATTATCAGCCTACATAAAGAAGTACTACTTCGATGCTGAATATGCTCAATACATAAAACCAAAGACGGAGTACAAAGTAAAATTGAACCCCGTCTCACATCAAATTTTAGAAAGCACAAAACCGAATCACATCAAGGATCTAGAAAAGATGATTCGCAAATTTGAACCTGCTGGTGTGCGCTTCCCTGTGCTTATTAAAAAATACCTGAGTCAAAATGCTCGCGTTGTTGGCTTCAACGTTGATCCAAAATTCGGAAACTCACTAGATGGCTTTATGTACATCAACGTAAAACACTTGCCAGACAAAACGCTAAATCTAGTTATGAACGAACTTGAGAAAGCACTTTAGCCGCCAAACCACGGCCCATCTTCTCAAAGCTTTCCTTGGTCCACCC
>DJCX01000147.1:0-8990 GCA_002430755.1 Flavobacteriales bacterium UBA5939
GGTCTTAAAACCTTTATGCAGCATCACGGTTTGGTCGGACTAAACGTCACTATTCCTTTCAAAGAAGAAGTTTTCAATGCCCTCGATAGCGTCGATGATGTTGCGAAAACACTCCGTGTGGTCAATACTGTGGTGCTTGAAAAGGATAGACTCATCGGGTACAATACAGATGTTTACGGCATTCAAAAAAGTCTGACAGCCTTAGGGTGTCCGCCTTGCAAAGCACTTGTGTGTGGATCTGGCGGAGCGGCAAAGGCAGTATCTAAAGTTCTGAAAGACAATGGTTTTGAGGTAATAATTCTCAGTAGAGGAAATACAGGAGCTTCCTATGATGGATTAAGTAAAGAAGTAGCGGCCGATTGTAAACTCTGGGTGAATTGCACGCCTGTGGGCACAGAAGGAATTGCCCCCCATCTTTTACCTTTACCTTATGCAGTATTAAGCGAGGAATTCGCCATATTTGACCTAGTATATAAACCCAACCCTACTCCCCTCATGAAGGAAGGTCTCCAAAGAGGCGCAAGCGTTTTAGGAGGAGAGAAAATGTTAATTGAGCAAGCGAAAAAATCATGGCAGTTGTTCCATGACGCTTACTACAAAAATTTGTAGATGATGAACCAAGAAGAATTGGACCCAAAGGAAGTGCAGCAAGAAACGCAAGAGCAAATGGAAGCTCCAGCAACAGAAGCACAGGAGGAAGTACAAGAAGTAACCGTCGCTGAAGAGGCCGAAGAAGCCAATGACGATCAGGTGCGTACTGTCGAAGCAGAGGACGATCATGAGGAGCCAAAAGAACAGAAGCTCCAGATTCCTGATTTCGATGCCTTGGATTTGGAACAATCTTTAGAAGCCATCAAACAACACGTTGGAAGTTATCCTCCGTACCGCATTAAAGGGATCGTTGAAAGCGGTCGTTCGCGCATGTTGCGAGAGCTCAATGCACAACAGGCTGAGGCGAAAGAAAAATACCTCGCTGAGGGAGGGAACATCATTGACTTCAGATACTACCAACCGATGCGTAAGCAACTCGGCGCCGTCTATGGCGGCTATCGTGATGCTTTGAGAAAGCACTACAGTGAACTTGAAGCACAGCTTGCGACCAATCTGAGCACCAAGCTTGCCATCATTGAACAAATCAAAGAACTCCCTACATCCGAGGGCGGTGCTAAAGAGAAGTATGATACCTTCAAAGCCCTGCGCGAGCAGTGGAACAGTACAGGTCTCGTGCCGAAAGCGGATGCAAGAAATGTTTGGGCGAACTACAATCACCACGTAGACAATTTCTTCAACTTCCTGCGATTGGCCTATGACCTAATTGATAAGGAATACAAGAATAACCTGGAAGAAAAGGTAGCCATGATCACCGAACTTGAGGCAATGGTAGAAGGCGGTGCGTCCTCTGAGTTATTCAGAGCATTGCAAAAAGCACACAGTCGCTGGAAAAAAATTGGCCCTGTACCAAGAGAACAAAAAGACCTTATTTGGGAGCGGTTCAAAGCCGTTACAGCCAAAATCCATGAGCAACGCGAGCAGTTTAATGAAAACCTCAAGGCTCGTAATGAGGCTAAAATAGCTGCAAAACGTGCGGTTGTAGAAGGCATCAAAGGACTGACCACTGAGTTGCCGACCAAACACAGTGGTTGGCAAAAAGCCAGCAGAGCACTCAATGAATACCGCGAAGAATTCAAAAAGATTGGCTTTGTAAAGAGCGAGGAGAACGATGCAGTTTGGGAAGACTATAAGGTGGCCCAAAGAGAGTTTAATCGTTTGAAAAACGCCTTCTATAAAGAGGAGAAAAAGTCGCACCGCGAAAGCATTGAGAAGAAGCGTGCATTGATAGAATTGGCCCACAGCTTAAAGGATAGCGAAGACTTCGGAGGTGCAGCAAGTGCATTGAAAAAAGCACAGGCAGATTGGAAGAAAACCGGATATGTTCCTAAGAAAGAAGGCGACAAACTGTGGGAAGAATTCCGCGGTGCTTGTAACCACTTCTTCGACCGAATGAACGGCCAACGCAAGGCTCGTGAGAAACAAGTAAGCGCAGCAAATAAGGCCAAAGAGGCTAAGTTGGCTGAACTTAAAGATGCTAGCGTCGCGAGCGTGGCTGACGCTGTTGCACTGAGCGAAGCATGGGGAGCAATGGGCAGTCCAAATAGAAAACTTGATGCGCAATTCAACGCGCTATTGGAAGATAAGCTCAGTGGCCTAGGTTTAGATAAATCTGAACTTGAGCGCACCCTGTTTGAAGCTAAGGTTAGAGCCCTAGTAGAAGCCGATGATCAGCAAGGATTGCTGGCACAGCGTTCTTGGATTCGTGATGAAACGGACAAAGCCAAAAAGGAACTCCACCAGCTCGAGAACAACATTGCATTCTTTGGAAATGCAAAAGGCAACCCACTATTGGAAGCTGCACAGAAGAACATTGATGTTCAGAAAGCACGTGTGGAAGAATTGGTAGCCCTTCGTAAGCTTTTCAATTCTCTATTGAAATAAAGTACCATGGACTTTAAGCTACAGGCGCCATTCGAGCCAATGGGTGACCAACCCACGGCAATCAATGATTTGGTGGAAGGCTTAAATAGTGGCGAGCGCGACCAGGTATTACTGGGTGTGACGGGGTCAGGGAAGACCTTTACCGTGGCGAACGTTATTGAGCGTACACAACGCCCAAGTCTCATCCTTTGTCACAATAAGACCTTGGCCGCACAGCTTTACGGTGAAATGAAGGAGTTCTTCCCTGAAAATGCCGTGGAATACTTTGTCAGTTATTACGATTACTATCAACCGGAGGCCTATGTACCGTCTTCAGGCCTGTACATTGAAAAAGACTTGAGCATCAATGATGAAATTGAAAAGCTCCGTCTGAGTACCACCTCTTCCCTATTGTCGGGACGCCGCGATGTTATTGTAGTAGCATCTGTCTCCTGTCTGTATGGTATGGGAAATCCTGAAGCGTTTAACGCGAGCGTTGTGAATTTGAAAGTTGGAGAAATGATCAGCCGACAGGCACTCCTTCACAAATTTGTCAATGCGCTGTACGCAAGAACCACAGCGGAATTCAAGCGAGGCTCTTTTCGAGTTAAAGGCGATACAGTAGATATCTTTCCAGCCTATGCAGAAACGTACTTTCGCATTAGCTTTTGGGGAGACGAAGTAGAATCTATAGAGCACATGGATCCCATTAGTGGATCCAGAATAGAGCATATGAACGAAATGCGTCTGTTCCCAGCAAACTTGTTCGTTACAGAAAAGGATCAGCTACAAAATGCCATTCATCAAATCCAAGACGATTTGATGTCTCAGGTCGACCACTTCAGAAATGTAGCGCGACCGCTTGAGGCAAAGCGACTCGAGGAGCGAACCAATTTTGATTTAGAAATGATTCGGGAGCTTGGCTATTGTTCAGGCATTGAAAATTACAGCCGCTATCTCGACGGACGTCAACCAGGTGTGCGCCCTTTCTGTCTTTTAGATTATTTCCCGGAGGACTTTCTGCTCGTTATTGACGAAAGTCATGTAACCATCCCGCAAGTTCGAGCCATGTATGGCGGGGACCGTTCTAGAAAAGAAAACCTTGTGGAGTACGGATTTAGACTACCTGCAGCCTTGGACAACAGGCCGTTAAAATTTGAGGAATTCGAGCGCATACGCAAACAGGCGCTTTTCGTGAGTGCCACCCCTGCAGAATATGAGCTTGAACTTAGCCAAGGGGTCTTTGCAGAACAAGTAATTCGCCCCACAGGCCTCCTAGACCCGGTAGTGAGCGTACGACCGAGTAAGAATCAAGTCGACGACCTAATGGAAGAAATCCACAAACGTGTGGAGCTTGACGAGCGCGTACTGGTTACGACTTTGACCAAAAGGATGGCGGAAGAATTGACCAAGTATTTTACCCGATACGACATACGGTGTCGCTACATACACAGTGATGTAGATACGCTAGAACGTGTGGAAATTATGCGCGATTTACGTCTAGGGGTCTTTGATGTCCTCATTGGCGTAAACTTGCTTCGTGAGGGCTTGGACTTTCCCGAAGTGAGTCTAGTGGCTATTATGGATGCCGATAAAGAGGGCTTCCTTCGTAGTGAACGCAGTTTAGTGCAGACCATAGGCCGTGCGGCACGTAACGTAAACGGTCTAGCTATTCTCTACGCAGATAAGATTACCGATAGCATGCAGCGCACCATCGATGAGACTGAACGCCGCAGAAAGAAACAAGACGAATTCAATAAAGCTAACGGTATTGTTCCTCAGGCATTGAAACGAAGCAGGGAAGAAATTCTCAGCAAGTCCAGCGCTGTGGGTAGAAACGTGGAATACGAGGTAAGCAAGGTGAACCTCAAAGCCGCCGAGCAAGCCATGAATTATACCACTCCAGAAGATCTGGAAAGCAGCATACGGAAGGTGCGCAAAGACATGGAGGAAGCTTCGAAAACGCTCGACTTTATCGAAGCAGCAAGATTGCGCGATCTATTAATCGAACTGGAAGGAAAAAGAGAGAAACGCTAAAGTCACACAGATGTTTTATGTCATTTTAGGAATGGGCCTTCTATTCTTCGGATTGGGGTTCATGATTACTGAAAACAATGCCAGCTCTTTGCTCAGTGGATACAACACCATGAGCAAAGAAGAGCAGGAACAATTTCCTTTAACCGAATATCTAGAGCGATTTAAAAGTTTTCATGTCCGGTTCGGCATTCTATTCACGGTCCTTGGTGTTGTATTCTATGCAACCAATGCAGAGCTCTTGGGCTGGCACATGGGCATTACTCCTATCCTTGCCTACATCTATTTTTTCTATCAGACCAGGGATTTGAGCATGAAAGTAGAGTCTCAAAAAAATTCATTTAAAGTGGGCATCGCAGTACTCATAGGCACCCTGGTTTTCGTTATCGGAATGTTCTACTGGTCAGATCGTCCCTCGGAGGTTTTGTTGGACGGTGACGTTTTAAGAATATCCGGTCCGTACGGAATTGACCTGCCCCTCGAAAATATAGACTCCTTGGGCATCTCAGAATCTTTACCAGAGATTTCGACAAGAAGACACGGGATTTCTACAGGAACAGTTGCTAAGGGCAAATACCGCGGTCCTGAAGGCGATTACTTGCTATTGATAGATAAACCTTACGAAAAGGTGCTGTGGATTGGTAGAAAGAGCGCAGATCCAGTGTTGATTTCACTCAATGAATTGGACGAACAAAAACTACTGCTTGAACTCAAGGAATCCCTAGAGCTTGATGCCCCGTGAGTTTCCTTTGATATACACTTCAATGTAGTTTCGTAAAAAACCCATTCCGTAACCCGCATTCATAGTAATCGTCGTACGAATGGCCAATACGGCAACCTTAATATTTTCAGTTCTTGAAGCCTCTACAAACACCGCGGATAAGTAGCCTACAAAAGCCAAGAAAGGCACAGCCAACAATGAGTTACCCTGTAATAGACTCAGAACAAATAGTAGAAAACTGGCATAGCGGTAAAGCGTAAAAACCGTTGGAAACAAGTGCGTGATTTTCAAATTCCCAGGATGCGCTTTTGCCAATAACGGTCGTGCTGCACCGAAACGAAATACTTGACGACGGAACTGTTTCAATGTCGCACGACGCTTGTGATATACATGCGCCTCTCGAATGAAACGGCTAATGGCGCCTGCCTTCTGCAAACGAAGACTTAGTTCTACATCCTCACCACAGACAAACTCCTCGTCGTAACCGCCAACTTCCTTAAAAAGTGCAGCCGACATACCCATGTTAAATCCTCTCGGTTGATACGAGGTAACAGAAGCTTTACCGCCACGAATACCTCCGGTGGTAAGGAAAGAGGTCATTGAAAAGTTAATGGCCTTTTGAAGGTCGGTGAAATCTGCTGAAGCCGCATCTGGCCCACCAAAGAGTGTAGTATCAGGGTATTCGGAAAGGAAGACGTCGATACCTTTGAGGTATGTGCTTGGAATAATACAATCCGAATCCAGGAAGATGAAATATTCAGCATCAGCGAGCTCAGCAGCGCGATTGCGCGCATCACTTACAGGTAGAAACTCTTCGTAATAGATTTGAAGCGGCAGCGTATCGAAATACTGCTGAAGTACTGGGCGCAGTTCATCCCCTGGAGTACCGTCGCCAAGGATTACTTGGTATTGATCTTTTGGGTAATCGAGCTGCTCTAGGCTTGCTAGAAATTCAGTAACCTCATCCGGACGTTTAAACGTTGGCGAGATTAAAGCGTACTTCACTTTTGCCATTAGAGGCCTATTTTTTTATCGACGGTATAATCGTGCTTTTTCGTGCTTTCGCGTAGCAATAGTTCTGCGATGAAACCTACGCCAAACAATTGGACACCAATGATATTCAAGGCCAATAAGATGAAGAACAACGGATTCTCGGTAATTAGACGTGCCTCTACCCCTGCGCCCAAGGCCCAAAGTTTATAAATCCCTAGGTAAGCCAACAGCAGCGCTGAAAGCGCGAACATTAGCGTACCTGCAGCACCAAAGAAGTGCATAGGACGTCTTCCGAATTTACCTATGACTGCCAGCGTTGCCAAATCTAAAAATCCGTTAATAAAGCGGTCTAGACCAAACTTTGTAGTACCGTACTTTCTAGCTTGATGCTGAACCACTTTCTCACCAATCTTATCGAAACCCTTGTTCTTGGCTAAGAATGGAATGTATCGGTGCATCTCGCCGTATACATCAATATTGTGCACTACTTCTAGCTTGTAGGCTTTGAGTCCACAATTGAAATCGTTCAATTTAATCTTGGAAATTCTTCTCGTAGCGGCGTTGAAAAGTTTCGTTGGAATGGTCTTGCTAAGTGGATCATAGCGCTTTTGCTTCCAACCACTGACTAGGTCGTAGCCGTCCTCTAAAATCATGCGACGCAGTTCCGGAATTTCTTCAGGGCTGTCCTGTAAATCCGCATCCATGGTGATCACTACATCGCCAGAAGCGGCCTTGAAGCCTTGATTCAGTCCAGCACTCTTACCTTGGTTTTTACGGAAGGAAATGGCTTTGACGTTTTCGTTATTGCCACGCAACTCCTCTATTACCGCCCAACTGTTATCCGTTGATCCGTCGTTGACAAAAATGATTTCATAGGAATATCCTTCCCGTTCCATCACCTTGGCGATCCAATCGGTCAATTCAGGAAGACTTTCATCTTCATTGAATAGAGGAATTACAATACTTAAGTCCAATTTACTCATGCTCCTTCGCTCCCAGAATTACAGTGCTGGATTGTTCTTTTTCATTGCTGCACCCACGATTAACGCAATGATGGCATTAAACATTACTGAAAATGCAGCACTCTTTAATTGACCTGCTATGCCAAACGCATTGCTGCCTTCGATACGCCCAATGATTTGCTCTATCTGCTCATCGCTCATACCTGATGTTTCGAATCTCTCGTAGGTCGTTTCAATGATCAAGTCCATGGTTTGCACAGCAAATTCAGGATCAATAATGGAAAACAACAACACGGTAAATGCAGTACCAATCAATGTTGCCACTATCCCCGTGAGGATATAGGTAGAAAACGCTTCTTTAAAAGTGGCATAGCCTTCATTACTCTGCTTGAATTTTCCCACTGCAAAAATACCGAAACCAATTGCCAAGAAGAACAATACAATACCTGGCCAAGTAGCGGTAAACACCGAAGCATCAACTAAATAAGCATATAGTATGTAGGAGATATTTAGCAAGGCCAAATAGGTTCCGTACTTAATTGCGATTTGTTTCATTGCTTCATTCATAAGGCGTTTTATTTGAGTGTTCCACGCAAAGATAACCGAACAGGCCAATAATTTTAGTCAATTCATTGCTTTCTACATCTTCAGAGCATTAACTTTGCCCCGGGCAAGTCTTACACAACCAGCTCCTAATGAATCCCCCAGGGCGGGAACGCAGCAAGGGTAATTGGTCGTAGCGGTGTGATGTAAGTAGCTTGCCCGTTTTTTATGCGCTTATTTTTCAAGTTTAGTGTACTTTTGAGCAACATTTAACAACACAACTTTTCCTCATGAAATTTTTCATTGACACAGCAAACCTTGCACAGATTAAAGAAGCCCAAGATCTTGGCGTTTTGGACGGCGTGACCACCAACCCATCATTAATGGCTAAAGAAGGAATTAGCGGTGAAGAAAACGTACTTGCTCACTACCGCGCAATCTGTGAGATTGTAGACGGAGATGTAAGTGCAGAAGTAATCTCTACAGATTTTGAAGGCATGGTTCGTGAAGGTGAAGCCCTTGCTGCCTTGGACGAAAAAATTGTAGTTAAAATCCCAATGGTGAAAGACGGTGTGAAAGCATTAAAGTACTTCTCAGATAAGGGTATCAAGACAAACTGTACGCTGATTTTCTCGGCGGGACAAGCTTTGTTGGCAGCTAAAGCAGGTGCTACTTATGTGAGTCCTTTCATCGGTCGTTTGGACGATATTTCTACAGACGGTTTAGGATTGATTGAGAGCATCCGCGTAATCTTTGACAATTACGGATTTGATACAGAAATCTTGGCTGCTTCGGTTCGTCACCCAATGCACATCATTGAATGTGCGCAAATTGGTGCTGATGTCATGACAGGTCCACTAAGCGCAATCGAAGCTTTGTTGAAGCACCCATTGACGGATATTGGTCTAGCGAAGTTTTTGGCCGACCACGCCAAAGCGAACGGCTAATCCGATAGATATTGAAAAAGTAAAGCCCTGCAATTGCGGGGCTTTTTTTATTTTCGACTAAAGCGATTTGGGCATGATCTACACACTTTATCCGGACAGTATCGACCAGCAAAAGATACAGGAATGCGTTGCACGCCTTATTGCAGGTGAAATCGCCATTATTCCAACCGATAGTGTTTATGCCGTTGTAGGTGATTTCATGAATGCCAATGCATTGAAAAAGCTTGCTGACATCAAAAAAGAATCGGTAAAAGAGGCTGAATTCTCTTTCCTGTTCACCAACCTAAGTCAAGTATCTCAATACACTCAAAGTGTTGG
>DJCX01000147.1:9369-15408 GCA_002430755.1 Flavobacteriales bacterium UBA5939
TAGAATCGAACATTACCCTAGCACGAAAACTTGGACAGAAACGAAAAACTATTGGGGTTAGATTGCCTAATAACGGCATCGTACAAGCGCTAGCAGAAGCCTTGGGACGCCCTTTAGCATCGGCTTCGCTGCACCACGACGATGAAGTCCTCCAATACCCTACCGATCCCGAAGAAATCATTGCCAACTATGCAGATAAAGTTGATTTTGTAATTGACGGCGGCTGGGGCGACAATACCCCTTCTACTGTCATAGATCTTACCACACCATCCCCTACTCTGATTAGAGCGGGAAAAGGCGATGTTGAGATTCTTGAATAAGTCGCCTTACTGCAGTTCGGTCCAGTTTTCCGCTCTCTAAAAGTGGTAGTCTTTCTAGACTGAGCATGAATTTCGGTCGCTGACTTCGAGGCACATCTACCAAGAGCTCTTTCATGCTGTTTTCAGAAACGATGTCTTCTACAACAATAACAACCGTTTCTCCATAGACCTCATCTGCTGTAGAAGACACACAGACAACATAGCCGTTGGAGTGAAAATGGGACTCAAGGACAGCTGGATGAATCTTGAGCCCACCGGTGTTAATCACATCATCAATGCGTCCGACAAACTCGAAAGATTGAGTATCAATTAGACGTACTAAATCATTGGTTTGCAATTTTTCAACGCCTAAATGAGGTGCGTCAATGACCAATGCATCTTCTTTTGAAGTGAATTGTACACCGTCCAATGCTGAATATACGTTTTCAGATAAAGCACGAAGTGCAACATGTGAGGCGGTTTCCGTCATACCGTAGCCCACGTAAATAGCCATTCCGTTAATGGGCTTAATATCTCCGACGGGTGCACCTCCTAAAAGAATAGCTCCAGTGAAATCACGCAAAGCCTCATTTTGCATCGCTGCCTTAAACTGCGCAGGTGTACAGGGAAGAAAATCCACATTTGGAATTTCTTTTACGACGAGCTTGGGCGGCAACAAGTGTAAGGTTAAACCACCAACGAGGGCCCTAACAAGCATCATACTCCCCCCGATGAATTGAGCAGGTAGTATGAGCGCGGCACTATCCCCCGATTTCAAGGAAAAAAAGTCTAAGGTTCTTTCTGCAGAAGCCTTCAAAACCTTTTTTTCATGGACAATTCTTTTTGGTGTTCCAGTACTACCACTGGTATAAAACTCCATTTCATTTCGCGTCGATGTGAAATCAATAAGCTGATTTTGAACCGTTTGAAGCCAATCAGGAGCCGATTTTAGAGCCAGTATTTCCTTGAGAGAATACTTCCTCTGCTCAAATACAAATATGGTATGCTCGTATGAAGCCAATTAGGTACAGTTTTTGTTCATTGTGGTCGCGATGTCCAAAATTAGAACATTATTGCTATTGATTTTGATCACGTGTGCGACAACATTGTCAGCATCCGTGATCTCACACGGCCAACACTGGATTACAGTCATCAGTAAAAACAGTGGTCAGCCCGTCGAAGGAGTCAGTATCACTGTGAACAACAGCTACATTGCAACTACCGGACCCTTAGGCCGTGTTCTTATTAGTGACCTTCACGAAGGAGATGTAGTTTCCTTCTTCCACACCTCCTATGCCCCGCGTCATTACAACTTTAAACAGTTGAAGCGCGCGAATTTTAAGGTTGGGCTTTACGAGAGTGTGCTTAATATTCAGGAGGTCGTTATCAAGGCCAACAGAATGGAAGCTGATTTCAAGCACAACCCGCAAGAAGTAAGAACCATCAGCGCTAAGCGTATGAGCAGTCAGTTCATTGCGAGTAGTGCAGACGCCCTTAGCCTTGATCCGAACGTCTTTATCCAAAAAAGTCAAGCTGGCGGTGGATCCCCAATGATTCGTGGCATGAGTACCTCACGCGTACTCATCCTTATCGACGGTATGCGATTAAACAACGCCATTTTCAGGGCTGGAAATGTACACAATGTCATCAGCCTAGATCCATTGAGTATTTCTGATATGGAGGTAAGTCTTGGGCCCGGATCGGTTTTACACGGCTCAGACGCCCTTGGTGGAACCATGCACATTAACACCTACGATGCACACTACGGGGATAGTAGCGAAGTACTTCAAAGCTTAGTCTACGACTTTAGCAGCAACAACGCACAGCTCACACGTCGTCCAAATTTCAGAATCAACTACGGCGGGCTAAACTGGGCCGGCATGACTAACATCACCTACAGCCAGTACAGCGATGTGCGAATGGGGGCTCGTATTTTCTCTTGGACACCGGCAAGTTCAGTGGAAAATTACTTGGCCATGTGCGAGCCTATCACTTTCGGTAATCTTGATACGCTTCGCAAACCGATGGATCCCCTAATCCAGCCAAAAACAGCCTACGACCAAAGAAACTTCACTCAGAAATTGAAGTTTAGAGTTTCTGAAACCAGCGAACTAAAATTCGGGCTCTACTTCAGTATGCTTTCTGATGTAAACCGTTACGACAGATTCATTGAAACTAAGAACGATTCTCCGCGTTACGCGTGTTGGAATTATGGTCCACAAATGTGGTCGATGGCAACCGTGGCCTACGAAGACCGTAAGAGCACAGTATTGTACGACCGTATAAAATGGGCTGCTGCCTTTCAGGGATACCAAGAAAGTAGAGATGTTAGACGCTACAGAAGCCCAGCAGGTCGTGTTCAGACCGAATTGGTCCGTATGGCCCAAGGTAATGTCGATGCGACCAAGAAATTCTCGGAAAAACTCAGCTTGAGCTACGGTGCCGACTGGAACCTGAACCTTATTGAAAGTAGTGCCTATCATTATGCTGCATCCAACACAGACAGCACCTGGCAGGCTCAATCTCGATATGCGGATGGTTCGCGATGGTCAAGCTCAGCAGCATTCATAAGCGCCCTCTACAACCTCAACCAAAACCTATCCATCTCCGGTGGAACCCGCCTCAACCACATTCACATGTTCACTCCGATCCGATTCAATGGATTCAACCACGATGCCACTTGGAACTTTCTTGCACCTAGCGGCTCTATCGGAGCGAGTTACTCAAAGAAATCATTTAAATACTTCCTCAACCTAAGTACCGGCTTCCGTGCCCCTAACGTAGACGATGCTTCTAAGGTGTTCGATTCACAGCGAGGAGCCGTGGTTGTTCCGAACATAGATTTAAGGGAAGAAAGACTATACAGCGCAGAAATTGGGATGAAGCACCTTCTTGGCAAGCATTTGGTTTTGGACGCGAGTTTCTACTACAGCTATCTAGACAACGCCATGATTCGAGCGCCGTATACGTTCAATGGTCTGGACAGCATGATGTACGAAGGTGAATGGTCGCAAATCTTAGCCGTTCAAAACTTGGATTATGCAACGATTTGGGGCTATCAATTTGGTGTTCGTACGGAGCTGAGTAAAGCGCTTTTCTGGACCGTACACTGGTCACACCCGTTTGGTATGGACAGTCAAGGCCATGCACTTCGCCATGCGAGTCCGTTCAATGCCACTTCGCAACTTGTCTACCGCAAAAAGAAATGGACCGCGACCCTCACAGGACGCTACAACGGTGAGATGAGTCACAACGAGTTGAGTTTTAGTGAACGAAATAAAACACACATTTACGCCATCAACGAAAATGGTCAAACGTATTCACCACGCTGGTACACATTGAGTCTAATGACCAATTACGAATTCAACAAGAACATTCTCCTCCGCGTTGGTATTGAAAATATCATGGATGCTCAATACCGCCCGTATTCATCGGGTATTGTTGCGCCTGGACGTGGCGTATTTATTGGGCTTAGAGGATCGATTTAATCGCGCTCAAATCCCAGTCTTCATTCATTCTTCCTGAAACTTTCAGCGTACCCCCACTGACTTCATAGGGACCAGGTATATTGTTAGTGAATAGACTGCCTGTCCCTAATCCTTGTGGAATAGAATTTCCTTTGGTAAATGCCCATTGTGCGATGGCATTTAGACCGACATTACTTTCCAGGGCTGAAGTGGCCCACCATTCTATGCCTTTGCTCTCAGCAAGCGCTATCCATTCATCTGCACCGCGCCAGCCGCCAATAAAACTTGGCTTAAGAATGATGTATTGTGGTTTGACGGTTTCCAAAAGTTGTGATTTTGCTGCTGGGTCAATCACACCAATTAAACTCTCATCTAAAGCAATTGGAATATGCATCTGCTCTGCTGCTCTTGCGAGCTCCTGATCACGCCCTGCACGCAGCGGCTGCTCTATGGAATGCACCTCGTGTTCTGCCAAGAACTTACTGACCTCAATGGCTTGTTCAAGCTCAAAAGCGCCGTTGGCATCTACACGAAGTTCCAGTTCATCGGAGGTAAACTCCTTTCTGAGCGCAGTGAGTATGGATTGTTCTTGGTGCCAGTCGATGGCGCCTACTTTCATTTTCAAGGTGGTAAATCCTTCTGAGAGGCGCTTGGAAACTTGGTCACGCATAAATGCCAAATCACCCATCCAGATTAATCCATTGATGGGTTGTGATGAATGTCCAGATGTAAATGAAGATGCGAAGTGCTCGAAGCCGTTATTTAAATGGCTGAAGGCCTGCTCTAAGGCAAATTGAACACTAGGAAATTGTGCATTGGCTGCATATAATTCCTCGAGGCCAAGATCAATGTTTTTACAGGTCCAAGCGATCTGACTTTCTAGCTCGGGAACATCGTCGTAGGACAAACCTCGCAGAACACCGACCTCCCCGAGGCCCACTTTGCCGTCAAAGTGTATGGCGATGAAAAAGCTCTCTTTTTCTGTGAGTACACCTCGAGAGGTGCCTCCAGGAATTTTAAACTTTAATATATGAGAGCAGTATTTCGCATTCATTAGAAGAAGAAACTCATTGAAGTAGTTATACAATACAACAACGTAGTTAACGCTAAAGGTTTAAGTAAGGCGTCGTAATCTTCCGGTGTATCGGCAGTCGAAAACTTTTTGAATTGGCCCCGGAGCACAAATTGAAACACCATGTGCGCGACGATGGGGTAATACCCGCTCATTTTTATGCTGGCCACTATAGAGAATGCTAAACTCAATACAATCGAGGTCATGAGTAGCATTTTGAAATAGCCTCGGCCCCATTTTTCGCCGAAGCGAACGACTAGTGTATGTTTTCCGTGCTGTGCATCCCCTTCTCTATCGCGTAAGTTGTTGCAGGTTAAAACCGATGCGCTCATCGCCCCTGCTACGAGCGCTGGTAGAACATCGATAGCATGAAACGTTCCCGTTTGAAGCGCTGAAGATCCCATTACACCCACCAAACCGAAGAATAGAATCACAAATAGATCTCCTCCACCCCAGTAAGCGTAGGGGTTGCTACCTAAGGTGTACGATCTAGCTGCCCAAACAGCCGAAACATTCAATACTATAAAAAGGTAGAAATAAAGGGTGCCGTTGAAGGCCATATATACCAAGGCGCTACCGGCAATCAATGAGAGAAGCGTAAAAAGATTGGTCGCAAGGCGCATCTGGGATATGCTTATAAGTCCAGAGGCTACGGCACGTTGTTCTCCACGCTTATTATCGTCTGTTCCTTTGATACCGTCCCCAAGATCGTTGGCATAGTTGGATAGGACTTGGTAAGAGAAGCTGGTCAACAAAGCGAATCCAAATAATCCGATGGAAAACGAATCCGTATGCAAGTAACCTAGGCCACTCCCTAGTATTATCACAGCAAAAGCCAAAGGCAAGGTTCTTAGCCTTGCAGCCGCAACCCAATGACTAAGCTTTGCCATGTTCTTGAATAATTTTTAACGCACTTAGATTCATGGTCTGTACTGTTTTGAATTCAATAAGGGTCATTCCATTCACCGAAGCAAGTGCCGTGGCCAATTCTTGTTCATTTTCAACACAAACGTAGGCCACATTAAAAGCCTTAACCAACGACTCTAAATCTACCTGCTGCGCATTGGCAAAAATTTTACGTGCTTCCGTCCCCGTAGTGGCTGTTCCAGGGAGCCAATCAAAGATCCCGCCGATACCGTTGTTCAACACACAAATGGTAAGGTTTTGGGGCAATTCTTGCGCATACAACGCATTATGGTCG
>DJCX01000147.1:15500-16103 GCA_002430755.1 Flavobacteriales bacterium UBA5939
CAATTCTTGTTCATTTTCAACACATACGTAAGCCACTTTAAAAGCCCTTACCAAGGACTCTAAATCTACCTGCTGCGCGTTAGCAAAAATCTTACGTGCTTCCGGTCCAGTAGTAGCTGTCCCAGGGAGCCAATCAAAGATCCCGCCGATACCGTTGTTCAACACACAAATGGTAAGGTTTTGGGGCAATTCCTGCGCATACAACGCATTATGGTCGTATAGAAAACTTTGATCCCCTAAAATAACTGTGTGCTTGCGCATTGGGTCTGCCAAAGCGGCACCCACCGCGGTACTTAAACTACCATCTATACCCGCTACACCTCGATTGCCGTAGAGTGCTAGGTGTTTTGGGAAATAATTAAAATAGCGTGCTACAGAACTATTGCCCAAATGCAATACCGAAACATTATCAAGGAGATCCACAATACCACGAAAAGCCGCAGCATCTGACCAAGGGAGCGCAACTTCGGGACGTTTATTTTGTGGAACTTGAATAAAATTCGTGGCAGATTTCCAACGTTGCAAAAGGTTTGGAGAGAATCGTATATGTTCAACATTGGCGTCCAATACATCCCAGCATTGAAACGTATCAACATGAACATG
>DJCX01000147.1:16381-16513 GCA_002430755.1 Flavobacteriales bacterium UBA5939
TTTTGAATACCTAAGCTTCGTAAATATTGTTTCGGCTTTTTATTGATCCATTGCCCACCAATACTCAACACCGCGTCGGGTTTTACTTCCAACAACGCTTCCATAGGGGCAGTATTCGGATGATCTAGTAGG
>DJCX01000098.1 GCA_002430755.1 Flavobacteriales bacterium UBA5939
CCAATATGTACAGGGACTACTGGTTTGTTGTGGCGTTTTGCTTTTGAAACAAAGGTCTTTTTCCAATCCAGGTCACGGATAACCTTGTAGCGTGTCATCCTTGATACCAGTCCCGCCGGGAAGATGAATACCGCATTGTCGCTTCCAAACAATGCATCGACTTTTCGTATGCTTTCTCTTGCACTGGCCCCGTAAGAATTGATACCTACAAAAAGGCCTTTAAGGTTCATGATTTGCTCCAACAGGTCGTTCGAGAGGAACTTTACATCTTGTCTGTGTTTTCCAATGCTCATTAGGATGGCAAGTGCATCCGTTCCGCCGAGTGGGTGATTGGCGGCAAAAACGGCACCGCCTTCTAAAGGAATATTCTCTGCACCGACGGTCTCAACAGAAATAAAATTATCGGCTAAAAACTGCTCACAGAATTCAAAATCTCGAACGTCGTAATGATCGTTGAGGTAATTATTGACGTACGATTCGTGAACTATTCGCTCTTTGAACCAGTCAATTAGCCAATTAGGAATGACGGCATATAGCGAAGGGCTCTTCTCACGAATGGCCTTGTGTACATCGACAAATTTATCTCCTTTATTAGGCATTTGGGATGGTTTTGAGAGGCTAATATAATTTATTTCTTGATGTTGGATTCGTAGACCTCAATCCACTGCTCTGGTGTGATTTTCTGCGCCAATTCTGCGATTAGATCGTAGGGTATATCATTCATTCGCTTCAGTCTGAGGCAGCTTTTTCCCATATCTAGTTTAAATTTTGAATGCTTAGGGTACTCCCCAACAAACCAATCATAAATCTCGGGCATTGCATAGACGCCCATATGGTAAAAACCAATGAAGTTTTTTTGATTGCCCACCGAGATAAAGGGTAGCGGTTCCTCAGGTTTACAATGATAGCCGTCTGGGTAGAGGCTGTGGGGAACGGCAAACGCGGGCATTCCATAGCCTAGGCATTCCTGAAAACCTTTGGGTAGATTATTTCGTAGAATTTCAAGTATCTTTTCAAAGGATTCGCGACGGTCTTCGGGAACTTTAGAGATGTACTCTGAAACTGAGTTGGCGGGAATTCTCATAAGAAAATCATTTACTCAAATTTATGAAAAGTCTAGTCGTTCGACCCGAGGGCGGAGATAGCGGGTAAGGCTACACCGTTAAAACTGAAAAGGGCCTGATTCTCATAAGGGCTACCGTCTTGTGCCTGCGGTCCCTTGTATGCTACTAATTCGCCGCCCCAGTACAGCAAACCAGTGCCTAGACTGTCTGTAAGGTTGCGCAATTCTTCTAGAAAGGCTTTTTGCCCGGCACGTGATGGCGGGAAGGCACCCATGATTTGGTCAGCGCTGCCAATGTGATTGTTGGTCCAATCTGCCCAACCTAAGGTAAATGGATAACTAGATTCAACCAGGTAAACAGGGCGTTCGAATTCGCTCGTAAGATTAAAGCAACTGCTGCGTATGTCTCCAAGATTTTTGCCGTGCCATTTGGGGTAATAGGATAGGCCTATGGCATCAAAATCAAGGCTGTCGATAGTGCGGTAGAAGATATCGGCATTTTCAAAACCGGCGTAATGAATGAACGTCATCACCGAATCATCTGCTTCTCTAGCGCCTTCGAGTCCTGCCTGTAAGAGCCGTTGAAAGTTGCCAGAACCGTCTCTAGCGCCAAAGGGTTTCATCATCCCGTGGTTGATTTCGTTTCCAATTTGAACGTATTCTGCATTGGTAGCCTGAATGACTTTTTTAGTAAAAGAGCGAACGCTGTCCAAAAGGTCGGTATCTGAAAGGTTTGCCCATTGGGTAGGAATGGTTTGGGCACCAGGATCTGCCCAGGTATTGCTGTAATGAAAGGTGAGCATGACTTGCATTCCCGCATCGTGAATACGTTGCGCATACGGTTTTAGCTCTGCCAAAGAACCATCACCACTGGCATTGTTCCATACTTTTAAGCGTATCACTTTCAATCCTTGCTCAGCGAGGTAGAGAATAGGATCTACTTCGTTCGAATCCGAATCTCTGAAAATCCAACCTTCCGCTTCTACTTTAGGCAATTGACTGAAATCTGTTCCGCCCCAAGAAGGCCGTTGAAGCGGTGCAGGTTCTGGTGCTTTTTCGCATGCAGTAAAGGCAGTAAGAAGGAGTGTAAATTGTAAGAGTTGTCGTAAACCAAGCATGTACAATTGATGTTATCCGTACAAATTAAGACTTATGTTCGGACTGTTTAAAAAGAAATCGGAAAAAGAGAAACTAGAGGATCGCTACGATGCCCTAATCAAGAAAAGCTACGAGCTTAGTCATACCAACCGCGCCGAAAGTGACAAGGTAGCTGCTGAAGCTGCAGCATTGCTCAAGAAAATCGAGGAACTCTAAGCTTCCAGTGGTCTGATCCACTTCTTTTCAGCATAAAAGGTACCGAAAGGCAGTAGAGAAGCGATGAAGAATTGAACCACGCGAAGTGCGCTAATACGGTAATTGATACTGAAATCTATCAGCGTGAAGACGTAGAGCACCGTCAACACGCCGTGCACCATACCCATGACTTTGTTTGGCCATAAGATGTCAAGCCCGTATTTCAACGGAACACAGATAAATAGTAGGAGGAGGAAAGAGGTGCCTTCAAGAAATGCCACCCATTTGAACCTGGTTAAAGGATTATTCATCAGTCGATTGTTTATCTACTTTATTTAAGAATTTCAAGGCTTCATTATTGAAGATTTCCGGTTGCTCTACGTTGACCACGTGACCGCAATTTTCGATTACATGAAGCAAAGCGCTTTGGTGCGTACTTACGATTTTACGGATGGACGGTAAAAACATGTGGTCCTCACTGCCCATGATGTAAAGGGTAGGAACTTTTACATCGTTAAAACGGAAATACCGCAATAAGGGATTGACCTCGGCAACGAGGGTAAACCACCTCTTAAATTCTTGTTGGTACAACTTGCGAGCCTCCTTCACGAATAGATTGCGAGCCTCAACATGCTTTTTCTTTGGCATAATGACCCAAGCAAAGAACTTGTACAAAATCATGTAGGGCAGTACACTTTTAAGTGCAGCACCTGTTCTCATCAGGACTTGGCCTCTTTTATTGAGCTTCATCACTGCCCCGCCCATAATCATACTTAGTGTACGCTCCGGGAAGCGTTCTGTAATTTCACGAATGATGATGGTTCCCAAGGAAATGCCTATCCAGTGTGTACTTTGAATTTTTAGGTGGTCGAGTACTTCAATAACTTCATTTCCAATGGTGGTGAAGTTGTACTGCTTTAGTTTCTCGTAGAAAGGTGCTTTGCTTTTTCCGTGCCCGCGCAGATCGACTAAGAGAACGTTGTAGTTCTCCCTAAAAGAACGTAACTGCTTGTACCAGATCGTAGACGATCCACCCGCTCCGTGGACGAAGGTCACCCAAGGGGCTTGGGGTGAATGTAGATGTGTACTGTAGCTAAGCATCGTTGACAAATAACGGAATTTTGGTCAGTTGCGTTCACACAAATCAGAATTAAAATTTAAGAGTTGTTCATTCTGTTTATTTGCCTTTTCTTTGTCGCATAACAAGAGTGTATCGAGAAAGGTGGAGGGAACGGCCCTGTGAAACCTTAGCAACCCTCAAATCTGTTGAGAAGGTGCTAATTCCTTTCCGCTAAAAGCGGAAGTAGATACTGGCAGAAGTACAAGATTTTCTTCTTTCTCGAAATGCTCACAACTATTTCATCCAATGAAAGTAAGTTTAGAGCGTACAGACGACGGTTTTGGCATGTTGGCCAAAGCAGGCAATCATGAATTAAGATTAGATACCGCTGAAGAGTTTGGCGGCAAGGACGGCGGGTTCCGCCCGATGCAGCTAATGCTTATTTCTCTGGCAGGTTGTAGTGCTATCGATATCATTCACATTTTGAAAAAAGGCCGTCACGAAATTCGCAGTTACAGCTCTGAAGTGGTGGCCTCTAGAAGAGAGGAAATGCCTCGGATTTTTGATAGTGTGGAATTGGTCATTACCGTAGACACCGATGCTTCGGATGCGGTTTTGGAACGTGCGGTGGAATTGACCAAAACGAAGTATTGCAGTGCTTTCGCCGTATTGGAAGCCAGCGTAAAAGTGGGTCTTAAACTTCAAAGAGCATGAAAGAGCTAGGCTTTGAAACCAAAGCGGTGCGGTTACAATCGCAGCAAACTCATCAAAAGGAGCACAGTGTTCCCTTGTACCTCACTTCGTCATTTACTTTTGACGATGCAGCTGAAGGCGCTGCTATTTTTGCAGGGGAGGCAGAAGGGAACTTATACAGCCGTTTTAGTAATCCCAACACAGACGAATTTGCTGGCAAGATTGCAGCCCTCGAAGGGGTTGAATCTGCCGTAGCTACAGCCAGTGGGATGAATGCCATATTTACGACGTTCGCGGCACATTTAAAGGCTGGTGATCATGTTATTAGTGCGCAAGCCATCTTCGGGAATTCCACCTATATTTTGAACACGATATTGCCGCAATGGGGCATTGAATGCACTTTTGTGGATGCGCGCGATCCTGAGCAGTGGGAGAAGGCCGTTCGTCCGAACACCAAACTGCTGTATCTGGAGACGCCAACGAATCCAACTTTAGATCTTATCGATCTTGAGTTTGTTGGAAACATTTGTAAGGCTAACGACATCATCTATGTGGTGGACAATTGTTTTGCAACGCCCTATTTGCAACGCCCGGCAGAATTTGGTGCTGATATTGTCATTCATAGTGCTACTAAATGGATCGACGGACAGGGCCGTGTGCTTGGCGGTGCAATCGCCGGAAAGAAGGCGCTCGTGGACACCTGTTATGGTTTTATTCGCAGAACAGGTCCTTCCATGAGTCCGTTTAATGCGTGGGTGCTGAGTAAGAGTTTGGAAACGTTAGCGGTTCGTATGGACCGTCATTGTAGTAATGCCCTTGCCTTTGCAAAATTTTTAGAAACTCACCCAGCCGTAGAGCGTGTCATTTACCCTGGGCTTCAGAGTCATCCGCAGTATGAATTGGCCCAAAAGCAAATGAGTGCAGGAGGAGGAATGGTTAGCTGCGTTATTAAAGGCGGTTTGGAAGAGGCACGAAGCATTCTTAATGGCCTGAATATCTTTTCATTGACCGCCAACCTCGGTGATGCGCGTAGTATAGCTACGCATCCCGCATCGACTACCCATAGCAAAACGCCTAAGAATGTTCGAGAAGCGGTGGGTATTGAAGACGGTCTATTGCGATTCAGCCTTGGATTAGAAACTGTGGAAGATTTGATCGAAGATTTCAGCCAAGCTGCAAAATGATTGCGAAGACTCTACATATCGAAGAGTTAGTTCTTGAATCGGGTACTACCTTAACCAAAGTACCTATTCATTATCACCAGCGCGGTGCATGTGATGGTTCAAAACCACTGGTTTGGACCTTCCATGCTTTGACAGCCAACAGCAATCCCGAAGAGTGGTGGTCTGGATTGTTCTCCGGTAATGGCATCTATGCAAATTGGGATGTTATTTGTGTGAATATGCTAGGCAGCCCCTACGGTAGCGGCAGTCCATTGACACACGGAGGTATGTCTTTCCCGCTTGTGACCATTCGTGATACTGTCAAGGTGCAACTAGCAATAGCCGAAGCGCTGAGCATCCACCACATAGATACGCTGTTGGGAGGCAGTTGCGGAGGCTACCAAGCCTTAGAATTTGCTCATGCTTTTACTGGTATTATTAATCACATGGTACTTCTTGCTACGGGTGCCCGTGAGATGCCTTGGAACAAAGCCATCCATGAAGCAATGCGTTTGACCTTAAAGACGGATCCAACCCTTAATGAGGGCGATGGAAGCAAAGGATTGCAAGCAGCACGAGCCATAGGTATGCTGAACTACAGAACATCCGCACAGTTTAATGATGCGCAGCCTGACGATAGTGAAGCTTTGGAAGATTTTAAGGCGCCTTCTTACATGAGGTACCACGGCCAAAAGTTGGTGGATCGTTTTGATGCCGCGTGTTACTACAAGCTGACCGAGCAATTAGATACCCACCATATGGGTAGAGGTAGAGGTGGGCTGCAAAGCGCGCTCAAAGAAATTACCGTTCCTACGCTGGTCATTGGCATTTCTAGCGATGTGTTGATTCCCGTGGCAGTGCAAGAGGAATTGGCCACGAATCTGCCGAATGCCACTCTTAAGGTCGTAGATAGTGCTTACGGCCACGATGGATTTTTAATAGAATACCCCCAAATAAATGCTGCCATAGCAGCCTTTTACCATGAGTAGAATAGTACAACTGACTACCCAAATTTTTAGCGATACAGCTGCCCAAGAGAAAGCAGTGGAGATGATTAAGAAGCGCGACCACAACGAGATGGCCGTGCTTTTCCCGGATACCCATGTGGAACCGCTGTTTGCTGCATTGAGCGAACTACCAGTTCCTATACAGGCACGCAGCTACGCCCCTAGTCAGGGGAAGCTCAAGGCCGTGGAATGGGCGCAAGAATTAGGCGCTAAGGTCGTTGAGCAGTGGACGCTCGTAGATGGTGTGTTTACCGCTGATCCAGAAAAAGTAGCCACGGCTGAGATTATTGCCCAATTGAATTACCGAGAGGCGCAAGAGTTGGCAAGTGCCGGTACGGGATTATTAGATCGTGAGGCGTTGGCTTTGGCGGAAGAATTGGGTGTAGAGATCCATATTCGCAGCATTCACCAGGCTGCCTCAGGCATAGGTACAGTAATCGATGCCGAAGGTGGGGACAAAGGAATGAAGGCCGTTTCTGCGGTCAGTGATGTTTCCCTTATAAGCATAACCGGTATTGCATTCGAAGGGGTAGCCGGTATTGATGCAACAGCTTTTGGAGCGCTTTCTAACGAAGGCATTAGCGTGAAGCTCGTCAGTCAAGCCTCTAGTGAGCGCAGCCTCGGTCTTGTGGTTTCACAAAAGGATGCCGAGCGTGCCGTTACCGCACTTGAGAAGGCATTTGAAGGTGTTCGTGGGACCGCTATTAAGGCGACTGAAGGATTGACCGTACTCAATATTGTCGGTAGACACAACTATGCGCTGGAGCGTGCCATTTATGAGTTAAGACGCAACAATGTTTGGATGCATCTCATTGCCAACAGTGTAGAAGGGCACCAAATTTCCTTGGTCATTCGCGGTACCAATGAGAAGAAAGCATTAGAAGTGGTACACAGTGCCTTGTTGGGCCAGCACAAGCGTTTAAACGTCTTCTGCTTTGGTAAAGGACTGGTCGGCGGAACATTTATTCGCCAGGTCTTGGAGAGCGCCGAGCATGTGAAGGAAAAGCGTCATTTAGACGTTCGTTTAATAGGAGTGGCCGATTCCACCAAATCCCTCTTCTCACCTGAAGGATTGAGCGAAGGATGGAAAGAGGAGCTCGAGCAAAGTACCACATCTAATGATCCTGTAGCCATTGCCCAGCAGCTCAAAGATTCTGGATTGACCAACCTAGTGGTGGTTGATAATACTGCCGACGAGCACCTTACCTCGTTCTACCCAGAGTTTGTCAAGGTGGGTTGTGATCTTGTGGCTAGTAATAAGAAGGGAAATGCCCGTGAGCAGGCCTTTTACGACGACTTGCGAAAGCTATTGGTCAGAAAGGGCAAAACGTTCAAATACGAAACAAACGTAGGCGCAGGGCTGCCGCTGGTCGATACCCTTTTGCAATTGCACCATAGCCACGATAGAATAACACGAATCAAAGGCGTTTTTAGCGGTTCTATGAGTTTTTTGTTCAACACCTTTAGTGCCAACGATAGAAACTTTACGGATGTGCTGAACGAAGCACAGAGCAGCGGCTTTACAGAGCCTGATCCGCGCGAAGACCTTAATGGCATGGACGTCGCGCGTAAACTTTTAATTCTTGCTAGAACGGTAGAGGTTAAGGCAGAAATTAGCGAGGTAAGCATTCAAAACCTTATTCCCACAGCCTTCCAAAACGAGCAGCCGTACGAAGACTTCAAATCCTGTTTCCCCAAATTGGACGAGCATTACGCTGCAGTAAAGAGTGCGCTAAAGAAGGATGAGGTACTTCGGTATATCGGAGATTTAGAGATCGACCCAAGCGGTAAAGCTTTGCTGAAGGTGGAGCTGGCTACTGTGGCTAAAAGTTCTCCTTTAGGCGGTATTCAGGGTTCGGACAGCTTGTTTGAAATCTATACGGAAGGCTACGGCGACCACCCCATGGTCATTCAAGGAGCCGGTGCAGGCGCTGAGGTCACTGCCCGAGGCGTCTTTAGTGATGTTTTAAGGTTAGGTTAAATCCAAGGATACCGCGACTTTGAGCACGCATTATTCCGGGTGCGGTCGCTACATTCGAAAAAACTAAGATTATGACTCTCGCAGATTTCCGCACCTTTTTAGACCACGTTGATTCCCTAGAATTTATTCAGGTTGACGGTACATCAGTAGCGCCTCATTTTCACATTACAGAGGTAGGTCAGTTGGACCGATTTTTTATTGATTGCGGCGGCACCGTAAGAAAGACCTCAAAGGTGAACTTTCAGATGTACATCGATGTAGATTTTGACCATCGCTTATCTATTGAAAAGCTTGCAGGTATTGTTGATGCATCTATTGATCAATTGGGCCTTAATCCAAATTTTGAGCTGCAAGTTGAATTTCAAGGAACGAGCATCGAAAACTATGGATTGGAATATGAGCAGGGAAAATTCATTTTCCAAGCGCTCCAAACTGACTGTTTAGCAAAGGATAAATGTGGCATCCCAGATAAGCCCGTTAAAAAGAAAGTTGCCTTAGGTCAAAGCGCTTGCGCTCCGGGCTCAGGTTGCTGCTAGGCACTACAGGCTCCGCAGGTCCCTTTCGCAGTAATCTCTAGGCTGTCTATAGCCACACCAGGGAGGGAGAATCCAATCTCATTGCTAAGGTGCAAGCACTCCACCGTACCGCAATCGTTGCATTTAAAGTGAATGTGATCGTGGGTGTGTGCTTTGGTTGTACACCCGCCACAAAGCGCATAATAGCTTTCTCCATTTTCTTCTAACGCCTTATGGATTAGACCTTTTTCAATGAGTGCCAACAGCGTTCGGTACAACGTCGTGCGGTCAAAATCACTTAAGGTTGCTTGCAGCTCCCCGTAAGGTTTGGCCTGATGACCATCTCCCAATGCCTCTAGAATGGCCAAACGAATTTTGGTCACTCGGAGATCGTGGTTTTTTAAAGTGGTGGCAGCATCCATAGTTAGAAGTTTTGTACCCAGCTCAAGGTGAAATTACGGCCTAAAGCATCTGCAAAATAGCGCTGTCTGTTCAAATAATCGCGATACGAGGTATTGAAGATGTTTTCAATGCCCACTCTAAACTTTGGTTTGAAACTAACCCCCTTAAGCGTAGCGCCTAAATGGAGGTCGAAAAGATGATAGCTATTTGGTGGTGCAATAAGGTCCAGACTAGGGTCCCAGTTCCACTGTTGAGCCGTATATCTGTGCATCACAGATAGATTCACATTGCGCCAATTCTTCCATTGCGGAACCTCGTAGCCCAAATTGTTTTGGACGTTTAAAGGCGGCATGAAATTCAGCGGCAAATTTTCAGAGGTATTCACCCCATGAACATACCCCCAAGATGATTCAAAATTCAAGTGCTCGCTAATCTCGTATTTGACCACGGCATCACCACCCAATAAACGCGCATCGCACTGCTCGTAGGTAAATACCGGGAAAGCACCACGTATGGTCAACCTAAAAGTTTGTTGGGGTTGCAAGTAAATATATCCGTCAAAGAAGTGGGTATAGGCCCTAACATCTACGTGAAGTTTTTCACTCACCTTACCTCTTAATTGTAGGGTGGATTTAAGTCCTGTTTCTTGGTCCAATTCCAGGTTCCCTTCTTCAATACCACTCACACCTTGGTGAAGCCCAAAAGAATACATTTCATTAATCTCAGGCGGACGCTGGCGCAGTGAACTCTCGGCGAGCACTTGCCATTTGCTCCCTAAATTCCTGCTAATACGACCCAAGAAGCTAAAGTTGTGGTAGTTGTCGTCGTAGTACACAGGTACTCGAGGTACGCTGTTCGAGAGCTTGGCAATGCTTCTAAACGTATAATCATACCTAGCACCAAACTCTAATTCATATCCCCTGACAGCGCGATCCAACGCGATGAAAGCACCATTGGTAAATGCTGTGTAATTGGGAAGGAGAGGAATGATTCCCGTTTCAGGCACGTTCCAGTTATTTTTCCCTAAAAATTGGTAACCGGTTTCGAGCCAGTCGTTCGACCAAAGCACCTCGTTTTGGATGCTGTACTGTAATAATGATAGGGCTGGGATATCGCTTCTGCCGCTTCTGCGAACGTCGTATTCTCTACGTTGATCCCTCTGGCCAGCAATATGCCACTCATAAGTCCCTAGTTCCGTATGCTTTTTAAGGCCCGA
Source organism: Flavobacteriales bacterium UBA5939 (assembly GCA_002430755.1). Taxonomy (GTDB): domain Bacteria; phylum Bacteroidota; class Bacteroidia; order Flavobacteriales; family Schleiferiaceae; genus UBA10364. The sequence goes on from DJCX01000098.1 coordinate 10,394, forward strand.
TTTCAACTGGTGGTGCTGCACCCATTGACGCGGTGCTTCGATTTCATAAGAGAAGGCAGAATCTGTGAAAAACGGCACTTCGCGCGAGAAGGCGCTCTCGAGATCAGTTAAGTTGCCAATGTGGCTGCCTCGCATGATGCCATACTCTGCACTGAAGTAATTGTATTTACCCTCCCATTCAAGGGTGTTGTTCCACTGCTTGTGCAGTTCAGCGTTCGCGTGTGCTTGACGCGTCCCAGTATTGTTTAAGAAATACTTCGGAGCATGACGGTCGCCGTACTGCTTCAACGTGCCTCCTACACGCCATTGGAG
>DJCX01000142.1 GCA_002430755.1 Flavobacteriales bacterium UBA5939
TTAATTTTTATTGTTTAGTTATTAATTATTATTCTCTTTTATTTTCATTTTACTTTAGAGCCAATGACGGGAATTGAACCCGTGACCTCTTCCTTACCAAGGAAACGCTCTACCCCTGAGCTACATCGGCTAAGGTTAAGAGCGGGAGACGGGATTCGAACCCGCGACCCTCAGCTTGGAAGGCTGATGCTCTACCAACTGAGCTACTTCCGCGGTTGTGGGGGGAGCAGGATTCGAACCTGCGAAGGTTTCCCAACGGATTTACAGTCCGTCCTCGTTGGCCGCTTGAGTATCCCCCCGGTAATACTTGATTCTCACTTAAATCAAGTATAAAACTTGAGCCGATAGTCAGATTCGAACTGACGACCCCGAGATTACAAATCACGTGCTCTGGCCAACTGAGCTATATCGGCTTATATGTCAAAGATCTTCCGCCTCTTGCAAACGGACTGCAAATGTAGTAAAGAGAATCAAACGAGCAATACTTCTCAAAAAAAAAGTAGAGACTTTCTGCCTCTACTTTCAATGGGGGATTTCAACTAGTTGAATCACAAATAGTTTACTTCTTCTTTTCCTTGTGTTTTTTTAACTGTCGGATCAGTACTTCTACCACCAAATTCGCTGCTTCCTCAAAGGATTTACGCTCTTTGGTTACGACAATCTCATTTCCAGGGATGGACATGCGCATTTCCACAATCTTATTTGCCCTCTCGTGGTTGTTATCCACCTTCAAAAAGACATCTGTGTTAATGGTTTTGTCGAAAAACAGTTTCGTCTTGTCAAGACGTTCTTCAATGAATCTCAAAAGCTTAGAATCCGCTTTGAAATTAACAGACTGAATATTTACTGTCATAGTACTGTGATTTATGAGCCCTTAGGGTGGGCTCGGTTATACGCTTGAACAAGTTCCTCAAACGTACTCGTCGTATACACTTGTGTTGAGCTTAGGCTCTCGTGCCCCATCAACTCTTTAACGGTGTTGATGTCGACCCCTGCATTTAACAAATGCGTGGCATACGAATGTCGTAAAGTATGAGGATGTTTGTCCACCACAGTCGTGGTTCCTTGAAGATAATGAACCACGCGATTATAAACAATACTCGGATAGAGCTTTCCACCCTTAGAAGTTGTTAAAATTTGTGGAACCTTGACCGGCACTTGTTTTCTAGCCGCTACATAGCGGTCATAATAGGGTTTCAATGCCACAGGTATAGGTACTTGACGCGTTTTGTTGCGCTTACCTGTGATGCGCACCACACCGCGCGACCAATCAAAATCCTCTTGCTTTAATTCAATGAGTTCGGCCTTTCGCAATCCAAGGCCGTAAAAGAGTAACAACATGAATTGGTCGCGGATGCCTTCGAAGTTGTTTTCAAATACTTCATCCTTAACCAACTGTTCCAGGTCCTTCTGAGGAATGCTCATCACCACCCGTTTTTGATCTTTCAGACTTTTAATACTACCCAGTGGATCATTGTGCGGCCTACCCGTGCGCTCACACCATTTGTAATAAGAACGTAGTGCGCTCAGGGTTCTGTTGATAGAACGGTTGCTGATGCCTTGTTTACTGCGCCATACGATAAGCCTTTTGGCATGTGCCCTAATAGCTTTCTCAGGAGATACTTCATATTCGGCTTCAAGAAAAGAGGCCCAGCGCTGCAGCTCAGTACGATAGGCAACAATAGTCTTCTCACTCGCTCGTTTCTCTGAACGCAAGTAATCTTCAAATGCAATGAATGATGGGTGAGACATAAAAGCAACTTAATAAAAAAAGCCCAACGCTGTGCGTCGGGCTTTCTTATATATCGTGGTACAGATTACTATTCTTCCTCTGCTTGACGCAAAGACTGAATGTAAGCCGCTTTCATATTCATACGACGTTTTGCTTCAGTCGGCTTTGTGTGATAACGATCAGCACGAAGCTTGCGCACTACACCCGTAGAGCTGTGTTTTCTTTTGTAACGCTTCAGTGCGCGTTCGATTGATTCTCCATCTTTTACATTAATTACGAGCATAGTAACACCTCCTTTTATAATTGTTAGGCCGCAAAACTACATCCTTTTTTAATTTCTGGAAATATATAACTGTAAAAAAGTTGTGTCTGCTCCAGAAAACTCTTCCCATTCTTCTATTTCTTTCCAGGTGGGCACTGTAAAACGCTCTCGATAGAAACAGATTCTTTTGGTCTGAGCGTAATTCAACTCTGGAAAGCCCATAAGCTCTTCAAAGGTTGAATGTTCTAAAGAAAGTTTTGGAGGAGGTATAGAGTCTAAGGTTAGTAAGGTGGTCCACTCTTGTTGCCAGCGTTCACCGTAATACGTGTTTGATTTAAAATGGTCCATATCGGCGATGAAACCGTAGCGCGTCCGATAGCGAAATAATATACCCACCATTCCCGGGCCTATTCCGGGTAGGGCATCGAGGGCTGCAGAGTCACAAGTGTTTACATCAACGGCAGTCCATTTCCTGCTGGGAAGTGGTCTTTTAATGGATGCTCTAGTCGCGGCCGTTTTGGAAGCACTCACTGCGGTTACAGAAAAATCGATAGCACCCAAGGCAAAGAATAAGCTATCTTCTTTCAAGTAGCGGTCGGCGTGTAATTCTTCCAGGTCTTTGAAGGGCCAATTTCGTTTTCTTCGAAACCACAAACTCCGCTTCGTTGCCTTTGAGATCGGCAAGGAATATATATGTGATGAATCTGCCTTGTTGATTCGTAAGGAATCATTGGCCGACCACCAAAGCTCTAAAAAGGCTTTGTGCTCTGCTATCTTCTTTTCTACAGGAAACAAAAACATCGCCCCGGAGACCAAGGCGATGCATATAAGAATTGCGGTTAATTCAAGCTGTTCTCTCACAATGCGATTGTCTTTGCTATCCAATTTAGATGGCTGAAGACGTTGCAGCTACTATTGTGAGTAACTAAAAGTTTTTCCCTATTTCGGGTCGTTTTCCGAGTAGGAATCTGGCTCACCGTTATGCGGTGCCTTTAAAACTTTTCTAAAGAAGTAAATCGTCGCAGCGATAACTGTACCCTGCGTCAGAATGATCATGATAAGTGCGGAGGTTGTCATTGTGCTGCTTTTTTACGTTTGTTAGAAGCCACCTTTACCATGCCAACCAATGCAAAGAAGCATGCGAGCAGGAAGAATCGGCTCATATCAATATAGAACATATTAGTAAGAACACCGTCCTGCATCCATTGTATGCCGGTGTTGATGTGGAAGATCTGGTTGATGATGCTATCATTAGCCCAAGGCCAACCGTTCCCGGTGAACAGCGAAGTAAAGGCGGAAGACCAATCGCTTAATTCACCGTTGAGTGGCTTGAACATCGAAGTCAGGAAGATGATTCCAATGAATAGTGGTGTGATGTATTTGATAATCGGGCGGTAGAATCTTGGAACCGTCATATCTGCACCGTCCGTGATTTCCATCCATCCCTTATCCATTCCGAATACCCATGCGAAAAGGATGACCTCAGCGAGAGCAAAAATCACCAAACTCACTGTTCCTGTCCAATAGTCGTATTCGTCGAACACACCTTTTTCGAAGAAGAAGATGGTCGGGAGGCCCATCGCTAAAATTGCAATACCTAAGATTAGAGCACTTTTGTTTTTCGACCAATTGAATTCGTCTTGTACAAAGCCCATCCAAGGTGTACCCATAGCCAGTGAAGACGTGATACCTGCAAAGAATAAAAGACCAAACCAAGCGACCCCGGCAATAACAGCAAGGACACTGCCCCATTGATCAAATAGGAACGGCATCGTCTTGAAGGCCATCATGAAGCCTGCGTTATCTACTACCCAATCTAAACCTAAGTAACCCACGGCGATTGGGATAACTACTGCAGAACCCAAAACGATTTCTACAAAACCATTCATCCATCCCGCAGACATTGCATTCAGCGCGATGTCATCTTTTTGCTTCAAGTACGAGCTATAACAGTGAATGGTTCCCATACCGACACTAAGCGTGAAGAAGATTTGACCTGCTGCTGCAAGCCAAATTTTTGGATTCGCCAAGGTTGTAAAGTCGGGTTGCCATAAGTAGTTCAGACCTACGTAGGTCGAACAATCGGCGCAACGCCCTGTGGAACCAGTGGTCCAAGACATAATGGCCAAAAAGGCGCCAAAGCCAATCAATAGCGGCATGGCGATCTTTGCTACTTTTTCAATACCAGCACTCAAGCCACGCGAAAGAATGTAAATATTGATGGTCAGGGTAATTAGGAACGCGAGCAATGCCCATACTGGGAAGTTGATGCCTGCACCAAGGTCGACGTAGTTGTTGAAGAATTGATCCAAGCCATTGAGGTCCATTCCTAGGAAATCGCCCTTAAGGGATTTTAAGGTGTAGGTCAATGTCCACGATTCGATGTACGTGTAATAGGCCATCACCCCCATGTTGGTAAAGATTCCAAAGACACCGAAGTATTTCCAGAATCGCTTCTTGGTCATGTTGTCGAGAATGAACGGTGTGCTATGATCACCGAAACGACCGCCGAATCGGCCCATCGCCCACTCTACCCATAAAAGCGGTATACCCATGAGCAAAAAGGAAACGAGGTAAGGGATGATGAAAGTTCCGCCGCCATTTTGCACGGCTTGAACGGGAAAACGTAGGAAGTTTCCAAGACCAACTGCATTACCCGCCATAGCGAGAATGAGTCCGACGCGGGAACCCCAAGATTCAGTAGTGTTTGACATGTAACCTAAAGGTTAGTTTAGAATATGCCCGAAAATAAACGATTGAAGCTCAAGGAGCAAATAGATGGCTATAATCCTGCCTGCTCGGCGATAACCGCCAGTGCTTCGCTAAAACTATGTGGCTTATAGCCGAGTATTGTCTTCGCTTTCGTGATGTCAAAACCGGTTCGTGGAGGACGTTTGGCCGGTTGGTTCAGGGTGGTACTGTCCACTCTGGTTACAGAATCCATGGAGAGGCCAAAGTGCTCTGCGACCTTACCTACAAGTTCGTAAATCGACATGAAATCTGGACCTGATATATTGTAGATGCCTTGAGCTTTCTGCGTGGCCGCTAATAATGCGCCTTGAGCAAGATCTTCAGCGAGGGTTGGTGTACGGAATTGGTCGTCAACGACATTGATCGCCTGGCCCTTCTCTAGAGCGCCTTTTGCCCACAGAACGATATTGCTACGGCTCAAATCTTCAGCCATACCAATAACTAAAACCGTTCTAAGAATACTCCAATGGTCCAAGGCTCTTACAATCTTTTCCGCTTCAAGCTTGGTCTCCCCATAATAACTCAAAGGGTTGGGTATA
>DJCX01000074.1:0-14862 GCA_002430755.1 Flavobacteriales bacterium UBA5939
AGCGACACCTTGGTTCACCCACGAACTGCGGGGCGTTCAATACATTTTTATTGCAAACCTTTGGGCGTCTATCTTGATGTTTGTGCTCCTTCTACCCACGTTTAGAGGATTCAAATTCAGTCTTGAAAGAAAGTATACCAAAGGATTGTTGGCCTTTGGAATTCCACTTTTGATCGGTGGATTGGCAGGGATTGCCAACGAGATGCTCGACCGCCAATTGCTCAAATATTTACTTCCGCAGGACAGTTGGGCGCAGGGTGTGGGTATTTATGGGGCAGTCTATAAGATTTCGATTTTCTTGGTGCTGTTCAACCAAGCCTTCAGATATGCTGCAGAGCCTTTCTTTTTCAAAAACGCCAACCTGGGCGATGGAAAAGAAAAAATGGCGAAAGTCATGGAAGGTTTTGCCTGGGTGATGTGTGTGGGCTTTGTCCTGATCATCGCGGGCCTAGATTACTTGAAATTCTTTATTGACGAGAAGTTTTGGGTAGGCCTTCATTTGGTGCCAATTCTATTGCTCGCCAATGTCATTCTTGGCATCAATACAAATCTGAACATGTGGTACAAGGTGAGCGACAAGACCACCTATGGCATCTACATCACGTTTGTGGGCCTATTCTTTACAGTGGTTGGGAATGTTGCGCTTATTCCTAAAATGGGGATTCTTGGCGCCGCCATTACCACGCTGATTGCTTATACCGCCATGTTTTTCGCCAGTTTGATCTGGGGAAACCGCAACTACAAGGTGCCTTACAACTGGAGCAAGATTGGCGGGCTTATAATCGTTTCAAGCGGCTTGGCTTTTGCCCTGCACTATTTTCCATTGAGCGACGTCTCCCTTAAAATTGGGTTAGGCGTAACTTACCTTTTCGTTATGTTCATGGTAGAACGCAACGGACTCTTTAAATTCGTATTCAGAAAATGAAAATCCCAGTAATCTATAGCGGCAAGCATGCCCTCCCTCAATTTGAAACGCCGCAAAGTGCCGGCATGGATTTGCGTGCCAACATAGATGAACCAGTAGTGCTCCAACCTGGCGAGAGAGCGCTCATTCCTACAGGGATTGCAATGGCCTTGCCCGACGGATTCGAAGCGCAGATTCGTCCACGTTCAGGTCTGGCCTACAAGTATGGTGTAACCGTTTTAAATAGCCCTGGAACGATCGATGCGGATTACCGCGGCGATGTGGGCGTCCTACTGATTAACCACGGTAACGAGCCCTTCACGGTAGAAGATGGCATGAGAGTTGCACAAATGGTCGTGGCCCAATACAGCCAATTCCAATGGGAAGCCGTCAGCGACTTGAGTGATACAGACCGCGGTGCTGGTGGATTTGGAAGCACAGGAAAGAACTAATAACAACAACCAATAAACCCTTACAAACATGAAAATTATCGTACCGATGGCAGGTCGCGGATCGCGCCTCAGGCCACACACCCTCACCGTACCTAAACCCTTAATTCCTATCGCAGGAAAGCCGATCGTTCAGCGCTTGGTTGAAGATATTGTGAGCGTATGTGGTGATAAGAAGGTGGATGAAATCGCTTTTATTATTGGCGATTTTGGCGAACAAGTTGAAGCTGACCTGAAGAAAGTTGCAGAAAACTTAGGTGCCAAAGGAAGCATCTATTACCAGGACAAACCGCTCGGTACGGCACACGCCATTCATTGTGCAGCCGACAGCATGAACGATGAAATTGTGGTTGCATTTGCCGACACTTTGTTCCGTGCAGATTTTACCCTAGATACCGATGCAGATTCTGTGATTTGGGTAAAACAGGTAGATGATCCTTCAGCGTACGGTGTGGTGCAGTTCGCCGAGGACGGCAGCATCAACAATTTCGTAGAAAAACCGAAGGAATTCGTATCCGATTCTGCCATCATTGGGATTTACTATTTCAAGGATGGACCTGGATTGCGCAAGGAATTGAAATACATTTTGGACAACGACCTTCGCCCTAGTGGAGAGTACCAGCTTACGGATGCTTTGAGTGCCCTGATGAATCAAGGCAAAGTGTTCCGTCCAGGAACGGTGAGCGATTGGATGGATTGTGGAAATAAGGCCATTACCGTGGAGACTAACAACAAAATGTTGGGCTATCTAGAAGGCAAGCCCGAGCTAAGAGGGGAAAATATCACACTTGAAAATTCGGAGATTATCGAGCCGTGCTACATTGGTTCAAACGTGGTGTTGAAGAACGCTAAAATTGGCCCTAATGTGAGCTTAGGCGATAACTGTGTGGTAGAAGATGCCACTATCGAGGGCTCTTTGATTCAGACCAATTCTACCATCACCAATATCAACCTCAAGGACAGTATGATCGGAAACCACGCACATATCGATGGTCGCTGGACTTCTGTATCTTTAGGCGACTATTCAAGAATGGACTAATGCAGAAATTGATAGGGGCACTCCTTGGTGTCCTCATTTCTATAACAACCTTTGCGCAAGACCCTTCGAAAGAGGGGTCTTCTGCTTTATCGGCGCTTTTCTACAAAGCCGAGACTTACCGCATTACAGGAAGGTCGGAATTGGCCAAAGAGGCCTATACCATGCTTTTAGCCCAAGACCCTGAGCACGAGACCGCCTTGTACCAACTTGCACGCATCTACTTCACTGAAAACAACTTTTTCGAAGCTGAACAACTGCTTGCGACCGGTACCTCAGCCTATCCTGAAAATCAATGGATGTGGCGACTACAAGCAGTCAATGCCCGTCAACTTGGTGATATGGCCACCGCACTTTCCTCCTACGAGGCACTGATGGTGCTGCGCCCCGACCAACCCGAATATGTACAAGATGCCCTTCAAAGTGCGCTTGCCGCAGGAAACAGTGAGAAGGCTTTGACGTTCCTTAGCACACTGGAGCAACTATACGGTGATGGCCCTGAAATTGTGCAACAAAAAATGGAGATTCACCTTCGCAATAACGATGCAAAGGCGGCTGAGAAAGTACTCAAACAAGCCATGAAGGACTACCCCCAGCGGGTGGAATACCGAGGCCTAGCTGCACAGTTTTACGATGCGAACGGCAAGGCAAAAAAAGCAGAGAAAATCTTAAGAGCAGCCGTTGAAGACTTTCCGCAGAATGCGCCAATCGCCATGGAATTAGCCCGAGTACTGCAAGCAAAAGACCAGCTCGATGAGAGCATGTACTATTTAGAGCGCGCTTTGGTACTGCCAGGTATGAGTCTTAAAGACAAAGGCCCTGTATTGCTTAGTCTATGGGAGACCGCAAAGAAAGATCCAAGCATGCAGCCAATGACCGACAGGGCATGGGCGGCTACAAAAGAAATCCATGAGGGAGAAGGCGCCTATTATTTGCTCGAGGGCGAGCGCTTGATTTTTGAGGGTGAATTTTCACAGAGTGTCTTGATGTATCTCGAAGCCATAGAGCGCGGCTTTAATACACCCGAGGTTTACACACAGGTCGCCGAACTATGTCGACAGACCGATCAAGACGGTATCGCTCTAGAAGTGTTGAGAACCATGGCTAGTGAGTTCAGTGAAAACATGGAAGTACTCAGCTATGTAGCCTTTAGTTTTTACGACAGAAGTTGGTGGGAAGATTGTGCGCAAATCGCCATGGAAAGTGCACCAAAGGCGTTGGACGATGAAACACAAAAGTGGTTTTACAACCTGGCTGGCACGGCTTATTTTTCACAAGATTCTATCGAGCTTGGCGTTAAAGCCTATGAGCTGAGCTTAGAGATTGAGCGAGATGCCGCGGCCTTGAACAACCTCGCCTGGGAGCTTGGCAAGCGCGGATTAGAACTTGAGCAAGCTCTAGCATTGACAGAGGAAAGCAATGAAAAAAGTGCACTCGAAGCGACCTATCTCGACACTTGGGCATGGGTATTGTATAAAATGGGGAAATACCCTGAAGCACAGGCCAAAATGGTCTTAGCTTTGCAACTTCAGAGAACTGCTCCAGATGCCACGCTGTACAAGCATGCAGCTGATATTGAAAAAGCACTTGGCAACGAGGAGAAAGCTCAGGAATACCGGGATAAAGCGAAGGAATTGAAAGGCAAATAGCCCATTGAATTTTGAACCGTCTGTACACACATAGCGCAAGTAAACTTTTGCTGTTTTTAGCAGGCGCCTTTTTGGTGGCCAATTGTGGTCGCCCCATTTCCCCTGAACACCCGCTCAAAAGAGAAAAGATCAACGACGGTGTATCGCGCAAAATCATTGTTGAAGACAAGTTTGAATGGGCACAGATATTTACGCGTATTGAGGCCAATACGCCTGACGGCGAGCAAAGCTTCCGTGTTCAGGTACGTTCGAAACAAGATAGCATCTTGTGGGCCGCGATTAGTGATGATATGATTGGCCTGCGCGTAGGGAAAGCCATTGTCATTGAGGACAGTGCCGCCTTTACTTCCACCCTGTTGGGATTAGACTGGACAGGTTCCGCACATGATTTAGCAGGAATGACCGGCGTAGAAGTACCCTTCCAATACCTCAATCGCTTGTTGCGCGGTCAGCTCATTAGCGCCGAGACGGCGATGCGCTACAGATTCGATGCGAAGCGTGACCTGTGGGTGACCAAATATGCCATTTCTGGAAACAGGAAGGTAGAAGTCGACCTCGACCGGGATCTGCGTGTGAAACATATGACCATCACCGACCCAACTGAAATTGTAGACATTGAGTACTCCAATACGGACGAGCGAACGGGCTACCCTACAATGCTTGAATTGACCCTGAAATCTCGTCCCTCCTACAAGGTGAAAATTGAGGTCAGCGAAATCCGCACGGAAGGACCGTACAACACCCCATTTAGTTTCTAATGAAAGCGCTACGAATACTCATAGCGCTACTACTCTTTGCTTCGGTTTCTTACGGCCAAACCAAAGAAGAGCTCCAGAAGCAAAAGGTGCTGCTGCAGGATCAGATAGTTCTGGCCAATACGCTACTAAAGCAGACACAAAGCAACCGAGCGACCAGCTTGAACCAACTGCAAACCCTCAACCAAAAGATTGAAGCCCGCGAGCGACTGATCACCACAATGAATCGCCAGATTCGCAACATTGAACGTGAGGTCCAGGCCAAAGAGCAAGAGATCATTGACCTTGAGGTACGCATAGATTCCTTGAAAGCAGATTATGCCAAGCTCATTGAACTCGCGCAGCGCAACCTACAGCCTGCAGATCAACTCATGTTCATCTTAAGCTCTAGTTCGTTTACTCAGGCCTTAAAGCGTATCCAATACTTCAAAGACATGACCGGCTACCGCGAAAGACAGGTCAAGCAGATTGAAGGGGCTCAGGTAGAATTGGCCCGAGAAAAAGAAGCGCTAATTGCGAAGAAAGCAGAGAAATTGAACGTTCAAAAAGCACAAGAAAACGAGAAAAACGAACTTCTGGTTGATGCGCAGGCCCAAGAGAAAACAGTAGCTACACTGCAAAGCAAGGAAAGCGAGCTGAAAAAAGACATTAAGAAAAAGCAACGCGAAGCCCAACAATTGGAGAAGCAAATCAAACGCATCATCGCCGAGGAAATGCGAAAGGCGAAGCTGCGTGCTGAACGTATGGCTCTTGAAAAGGAAGCTGAAGATCTTGGCTTAGTGAAAGGAAAAGATTTCAATCCGAGAACTTCGAATAAGGTGTTGAAACGATTGATAGATAAAGCACGCGCAGACAAAGGCCTTGAAGTACGCGACGATGGACCGTCTTATGCCATGACCCCGGAGGCACGAGCTTTAGCCAACAACTTTGCCTCGAACAAAGGCGCCTTGCCTTGGCCAGTGGAACGAGGATTGATCACTGGTAAGTTTGGTAAGCATCCACACCCAGTAGTGAAAGGCGTTGTTGTCGATAACCCGCATGTGGAAATCAGCACGGAAATTGGCGCAGTAGTTCGCGCAAGCTTTGAAGGCGAAGTAAGCTCCGTGGTCCCTATCCCTGGTGCAAACGTCATGGTGCTCATCCGACACGGGAACTATTTCACTGTATACAGTAACCTCATTGGAGTGAAGGTCAAGGCGGGCGACATTATAAGCTTGAAGCAGCCTTTGGGCACGGCATTTACAGATGAAGAAGGAAAAACTATGGTGCAATTCGGTATTTGGAAAGATGCCGATATTCAAGATCCAGGGCCGTGGTTGGCAAAATAAAATTGGACCCGTATGAAACGCATATTTTACCTGAGCACTTGTGATACGTGTAAACGCATTTTGAGCAGTTGGAACACCGACGGCATCGAACTTCAAGACATAAAAACGGAGCCCATGACCGCTGATCAGGTCGATCAAATGATTGGCTTAGCGGGTTCAGCTGAAGCACTGTTCTCAAAACGTGCACGCAAATACAAGGAATTGGGGTTGAAAGACAAATCCCTAAGTGAGGCAGATATACGCCAGCTTATTATCGAAGAGTACACCTTCTTGAAGCGCCCCGTGCTTGTTCTTGACGACCAGATTTTTGTGGGCAACAGTAAAAAGGTCGTAGAAGCGGCAGCAGAAGCACTTCGATGAACGCTCCTAGCCGTAAATCTGTACTCCTTGCCCACGGCGCATTGCTGGGTGTCGCATTGATTTATGGCTCCTCCTTTCTCATTGCTAAAGCAGCGATGCAAGGCGCCGTACCACCGCGCGCATTTATCCAATTTCGGGTCACCGGAGCTGCCCTGCTTTTTTGGCTACTCACCCCGCTTTCTGGCGGTCACAGCTTCTTTAAGATTCCCGTTAATGACCGACTACGCTTGGCCATCTGTGCGGTTTTCGGAGTCACCACCAACATGCTCTTCTTCTTTGAAGGACTGAAAATCACCACTCCTGTAAACGCCTCCATCATGATGGTCAGCGGACCAATTATGGTCCTGGTTGCAGGCGCTGTTTTAGTCAAAGAGCGCATCACTCCGCCTAAGATCGCAGGTATCTTCCTCGGCGCCTTAGGTGCTTTCTGGCTCATCTATTCCGGTGCCAATTTCCAACTGAATGGACTCTTCTCCTCCGAAGTCGCCAAAGGCAATCTCTTCGTCCTCGTCAACGCAAGCAGCTACGCAATTTATCTGGTCTTGGTAAAGCCACTCATGGCGAAATACAACGCTCTATTCATCATTCGCTGGGTGTTCACCTTCGGCGTGCTCTTCGTTCTTCCCTTCGGCGGTCCCCAATTCCAGGACATTCAATGGTCGCTGTGGGACGCGAACATCATCGGCGCAGTCATCTTCGTCGTGGTAGGCACTACCTTTCTGACCTACTTAGGAAACATCATTGCGCTAAAGACATTGCACCCAGCAACGGTGGGTGCCTATATTTATTTGCAACCGCTTTTGGCGAGCTTATTGAGCCTGATCTACGGCGGCGAGCAGTGGAGCATCCACATGCTTTTTGGCGGTTTGGCCATCTTCGCCGGAGTGTATTTCGTGAGTTTTTACGGGCGAAAATTCAAGGCATAGACTCCCTGCCCGGCATTTGCTACCTTTGAGCAAAATTCAGCGATCCATGATTCAAAGCATGACCGGCTTCGGTAAAGCCATCGGACAAACTTCAGGGAAGAAAATCACCGTAGAGATTCGCAGCCTCAATAGCAAAGGGCTTGACCTCAATGCACGCATCGCACCCATCTTCCGCGAAAAGGAATTGGACATCCGTAAAATGGTCGGCGCCGCAGTGAAGCGCGGTAAAGTAGACATCAACATTTACGCTGAAGTAACCGGTATCGAAAGTGCTGCGAGTATCAATATGGAGCTCGCTAAAGCTTACCTCGCGCAGCTCGAGGTGCTCGGACGTGAAACAGACTCCTCAGGTGATTTGATTGCCACGGTGATGCGTATGCCCGATGTGATGGGCAGTTCAAAATCTGAGCTCAGCAAAGAAGAGTGGGCCTACTTACAAGAACTTATAGGTGAGGCGTTAGAAAAGCTAGAAGGCTTCCGTGCGCAAGAAGGCGATAGCATAGCTAAAGATTACGAAGAACGCCTTGTGGCCATCGAGGAAAGTATGGCGGGTATAGCACCACATGAAGAAGCACGATTGGCTGCTGTTCGCGAGCGATTGATGAAAGGTCTAGAAGGCGTTGAAGTCGATTCAAACCGCTACGAGCAAGAAGTCATCTTCTACATCGAGAAGCTCGATATCAACGAAGAGAAAGTACGCCTTGCGAACCACTTGAAGTACTTCCGTGAGACAATGCAGGAGGCAAATAGCGGAAAAAAATTGGGCTTTATCGCACAGGAAATGGGACGTGAAATCAACACCCTTGGCTCCAAGAGCAACTATGCTCCTATGCAACAGCACGTCGTCCAGATGAAAGACGAGTTGGAAAAAATCAAGGAGCAGGTAGGCAATACGCTTTAACCCGCGATGTCTTTGGTCATATACTTTTTATAGCTTACCCAAAGTATTAAAATACTCACAGCAGCGAATATGCTGCACGCCAAGAAATTAGTGTCCAATTCGCCTTGATCAAGCGTCAAAGGCATATAGTGATACGGGCTTAAATAAGCCAACCATTCTACCGATTCAGAAGCACTAGCGATGGCATTCAAAAAATAAGACCCAAAAATCATCCCTACAACTGGGCCCATGTAATTGAGCTTAACGGAAAAAAACGAGCCCATCAATACGCCTAGAGAGGTAAACAATAGGATCAAGAAGAAACCGTGAATATGCATTGACAAAATGGCTCCCCATGCGATATCTGTTCCAAAAACGGTCATTCCAAAAACAGCAATGGCTGTCTGAACCAAATAAATTAGAACTAGCAGCGTTCCTAAAACGGACAGTTTCGTTGCAGCGATATTTCCTCTGGAAATAGGTCGTGTCAGTAAAAATTCAGCAGTTCCGTCTCTCTCTTCCTTACAAATAATAGTGGCACCGGTAGATGCGGTGAATATCCCCATCAACAGAGTAATGTAAATACCATAATACGTGGCATAAAATCCTATTATAGAGCTCCAAGTGGCCTCATCCATCCCAAATGCCTTGGCATATTCCTCCGGCAAGTTACTCATGAGCTTTACCATATCCTCACCCATATGCGAAAAGGACGGATAAATACTCAGTATCATTAAGGTAAATGCTAAAACAATTGATGTCCAGATAGCAGCATTCTTTCTGTTTCGCTTTAACTCTTTAAAGTATAACACTTTATTCATCTTCTAACGTTGGTAATAGTTCATAAAAATCGATTCCAAATCGGGCTCCGTCAAAACCACATCCACTAGGTCTTGCTTAGACAACCATGTGATCAATGCAGCGGTTGGCCCTACATAATCAAAACTATGCTTTGCGCCAGTACAATGATGGTTCTGAGCCCCCGCTGGCAAGGCCAACTCTACTTCAACTTTGAGTACTAATCGCACTTTCTTCATTTGCTTAGAAAGAAGGGATGTAATGTCTTCGATGGCAGTGATTTTCCCATCTCGAATGATCGCCGCTCTATCACACATACGCTGTATTTCCGAAAGGATATGAGAGCTAAAGAAAATTGTAACCCCCTTATCATTCAAAGATTCTAAAAGCTCAAAGAACCTGTTTTGCATTAAGGGGTCCAACCCACCTGTAGGCTCGTCGAGAATGAGCAGTTCAGGTTCGTGCAGTACCGATTGAATAATGGCGCATTTCTTTTTATTGCCATAGCTAAGGTCATCAATGGGTCTTTCGAGTGACAATTCAAAATATGCCGCGAGCTCTTCAATCTTTTCCGTTGCATCAGCAATACCATACAACCCCGCATGATATTCGAGCAACTCTAGAGAAGTCATTTCGGGATAGAAATTCACCTCAGAAGGCAAATACCCCACCTTGGTGCGCGCCTTGACTCCATCACCCACTTCATGTCCCAAGATCTTTGCATTCCCTGAGGTAGGCTGTAATAGCCCTAACAAGGTTCGAATAGCAGTAGATTTCCCAGCGCCATTAGGACCTATGAAGCCAAAAACCTCCCCTTTTTTTACCGAAAATGATAATGATTCTACTCCTCTATGCTTCCCGTAGAATTTAGAAAGGTTCTGAAACTCAATTGCATTCATATTGATGATTTAGTATTCGTAATTTACTACATAACCCCCTTCACTCTACTTAAATGTTCAATTAATGACTCCAATTCTCGTGACCTGACTCACGACCAACTATGTTCGGACACGGTATCTTGGAGCCAACAAACGAACTCAAAATATTATGCGTCCATCAAGCCTACTTAGTCTTGCTGCATCAGCTCTACTTCTATTCTCATGTACTTCGACACCTGAGGATGCCGCACCAATCAAAGTGACCATTCTACAAACCGCCGATATCCACGGACAGGTATACCCACACTCGGAATTGTTCTATGACAATGACGAAATCAGTTACAAAACCCTTGGCGGTCTTGCCAACATGAAAACCTTGTTCGATCAGGAGCGTGAGGCCAATCCCAACACCATCATCCTAGACGGTGGCGATCTCATCCAAGGAAGTGCTGTAGCAGCACTTTCAGAAGGTGCCGCCTTCAGCTCTATCATAAAAGCAATGAATTACGACTTCCTCATCCCTGGAAACTGGGAGGTGGTGTACGGTAAGGAGCAAATGATGAAAGTTATGCAAGGTTATGAGACACCTGTGATTACTGCAAACATGTACCACGAAGAAGGTAAGGACCCGATCTTCCCGCAGTATTACATCCAAGATGTAGGCAACACGCGTTTAGGTTTCCTTTCCTACAACGATCCAGAAGTGCCTATTCGTCAGAACCCAAGCTTTTCAGTAGGTCTTGATTTTGACCCTATTCTAGAAAATCTTGAAGCCCTAGTGACCGAAATGAAGGACGAGAAAGGGGTAGATATCCTCTTCCTAGTCACGCACATTGGTATCTCAAAGCAATACGATCTCGCGAATAATCCTGCCTTGAGTAGAATAGACTATGTATTGGGGAACGACACCCATGAGCGCATTCGTGAACCGCTACAAGCCGGCCATGCTCGTGTGACAGAACCGGGAGCCTTTGCTTCATTTGTGGGCAAGATGGTCTTGGAAGTGCAAAACGGCGAACTGCTTAGTGAGGAATATGAACTTATGGAGGTTGATCCTTCGAAGTACGAAGCAGATGCAGAAGTAGCAGCAGTCATTGAAGAAGCTGTGGCGCCGTACAAAGAAGAGATCGACCAAGTATTGGGCTACACCGAAACGCCTTTGTACCGCTACTTTGTGGTGGAGAACCCGATGGACAACTTTATCACAGATGCTTCTATGTGGAAAAACGATGTAGACATCGCGTTGAGCAACGGGTTCCGCTTTAGCCCACCCATCGTTCCTGGAGAAAATGGTGTCGCACCAATTACGCGTGGTGACCTTTGGAAGATGCTGCCGGTAAATGAGAAAGTTAAAATTGGTAAGGCCAGTGGACAGCAAATCAAAGATTGGCTGGAAAAGGAATTACACAATGTATTTGCAGAAAACCCACAAGAACGCTTCGGTGGCTGGGTAGTTCGATTCTCAGGAATGGAACTCAAGTTCAATGCCAATGCACCAAAAGGCGAGCGCGTAAGCTCTATTGTGATTAAAGGTGAACCGATGGAATTGGATAAGCTGTATAAAATGTCAGCCTGTCGCCGCGAAGGAGAGCCTATCAGTACGCTTTGTCGCATGAAAGGCACTGTTGAAACAGTGGTTATGGATTACACCATCCACGACCTTATCGAAGAATACCTTGCCGTAAACGACACCATTGCTCCTGTTCGTGATGGACGTGCCGTCTCTTTAGATTTAGGCGATAACGTTCTGTCACAATTACCTGGAACCGATTACCACTTCCACTAAAAAAATCAAGATGAAGAATTTACTATTTGCCGTAGCCTTAACCTTTGGTTTGTTTGCACCACAAGGACTTTCTGCACAGTCTGAAGGAACACAAAATTACTTCGTACTGAACCGCAACCTTCAGCAACTCAAGGCCATTTCATTGGCCGCGGGTGACCTCGCTGAAATAGACGGTGAGCACTTCGGTGAGTTCAATGTAGTGATCTGTGGCAAAGCTGTTAAAGATCTAGTGGATCCTGAAATCATGGACCCGATCATCAAGCTGGCTGAAGAAAAAGGGGTACAGCTTGTGGCTTGTGGCTTCTCATTGAAAAAGTTTGGCGTAGATGCGGCGGCCATCCCTACACAAATGACCAAAGTAGATAACGGCATCCTATACGGATTTACCCTTCAGAAAAAAGGCTATTACAGTATTACGCTTTAACCTAAAGCGCTAACCTGAACTGCTCAAAAGGCCCTTGCTACACTCGTAGTAAGGGTTTTTTTAATTAACGAAGTAAGTGGATAGTCGCCGTGGAAGTAATAGGCGATGGCGCATACGGATTCGCTACTTCGACAGTAAGGAAATATACACCGGGAGCCACTGGACGTCCTTCAAATGTACCGTCCCAATATTCGCCAAGCACGGAACTCTCAAACACCTTGGTTCCCCAACGGCTGTATATCGTTGTCTTTATTCGATCGGTACTGGTCGTTTGTAACACTAGCTCGTCATTTACTCCATCACTATTAGGCGTAAAGACGTTGGGAATTTCGACGGTAGGGAAAAAAGCGATTTGCTGGCAAATAGAGTCGACACACCCTTCCGCAGTGTAGAGGAATGCGCATACCGTCTGCGGTTCCGGATCAAGGACGACAGGACTCCACCCGGATGCAAGTTGATTGCCCGTAATCATTGCATCGTTCCAACTTTGGGTGCCCGCAGAAATGAATATAGAATCTAACCCTGCAGAAGGTACCGCTTCAAAGTGTGCACCTAATCCTATGATCTCCTTTGAATTTAAGACTTGGACCGCACCAGAAAACACACTGCCGTCGTTGGCGATGACCAAAGAGTCTAGCTTGCGGGTATGTCCCACACGGATTGAAGGCAAAGCCACGCTATCTGTGCACCCTTCGTTGGAGGTGGTCAATAGGTAACCAAAGTAATCGCCAGAATCGGACAAGCAGTGCGAAAAGGTTGAAGATGAATCCACTGTACCGTCGCTGAGTACCCATTGGTAGTTCAAAAGTCCGAATGTATCAAGGGCGTTTTCTAACTCAAAACAGACACTATCACATCCGAAAATGGTCGTAGAATCTAAGAGGATCTGAGCTTCACTTTTTGGAGAAATCCATACCGTATCATAGGCCTCACATTCGTATGTAAAAGAGATATCGTCTATTCCGAAGTCGTTTCCTGAACCTGGACCAGCCAATGTGATGAGGTTCAAAATAGCGGTTCCTGAAGCTGGCGCAGTAAAGGTTCTTGTGGTCTGTTGCCAAGTACCTGTAGAGGTTGGCGTCGAGGCTGCTCCGCCAATATTTGTACCCGATAATTTCAATTGTAGTTGCCCTGCCGGTGAAACAAAAGAAAGCGCCCACCATCTCATGGTCACCTGTGCCCCTGGAGGGAATGTTTTGGTTTGACGCCATAGTATTTTGTTGGTTCCTGTGGCACCATTGACTAGCATGTAGTTTCCAGTACCCGTGGTATGGTCGCCCCAAGAGCCAAAGTTGGGGTGTACTGAATTTGGATTAGGACCTACTGCATACGTTCCTTCGTTCCATATAGATGTAGCGTTGTAGGTGTAGTTGGTCAAAAAACCTGAGTTTCCCGAGGAGAAATTTCCATTGGTCGCCATCTGCGTGACTTGGCTGCTCCCTTGAACCACTACATATTGTGCCGTGTCGGTCAAAATGATGTAGGGCGAGGCGCATGTGTCGCAACTGAGTGTTGCATCGTGAGACCATTGGTAGGAATTGGACCCAGAAGCAGAAAGAAAGATGGTGTCTCCGACGCAGGCTTCCAAGGAATCTGACGCCAAGGCTAAGGAGCATTGTGCGCTCAAAGGACCGGCGATGCAAAGGCCAAACAATGCGAGTAGTACTTTCTTAATCACGACAACAATATACCTCTACTTTTAACCAAAGCCAATTCCTTCATCTCCACTACCTTTGTAGTACTAATTCTGTCCATGCAATGAGCGAAAACAACGGAAAACTGGTCATCTTCTCTGCACCCTCAGGCGCAGGAAAATCAACCTTGGTAAACTATCTGTTGCCGCAATTTCCGCAGCTCAGTTTTAGCATTTCAGCGACCTCACGTGCACCTCGAGGCCAAGAAGAACATGGTAAAGACTATTACTTCCTAAGCAGCGAAGAGTTTAAAGTGCGTGTTGCTCAAGACGAGCTCTTGGAATGGGAAGAGGTCTATTCCGGTACTTATTACGGGACCCTTCGTACGGAAGTCGAGCGCATTTGGTCTGAAGGAAAAGTAGTTGTTTTTGATATTGATGTAGTGGGCGCATTGAACCTCAAAAAGCAGTTTGGCGATCGTGCTCTAGCGCTTTTTGTGCAGGCACCATCCGTAGAGATTTTGGAGCAACGACTCAGAGGCAGAGGCACAGATAGCGAGGAGAAAATACAGCAACGCGTGGCGAAAGCAACCATTGAGATGGCCCGTGCACCTGAATTTGATAAGGTGGTCGTAAACGATGATCTCAATACCGCCAAGGCAGAGGCATTGGCAATTCTTAAGGACTTTTTAGAAGAATAATGAAGAAGGTAGGTCTGTTTTTCGGCACCTTCAATCCCATTCATATTGGGCACCTTGCGTTGGCCGAGTATTTTCAGAAATACGGCGACCTCGACGAAGTGTGGCTAGTAGTCACTCCACACAATCCTTTTAAGAAGAAAAGCAATTTATTGCCCGATCGTGAGCGATTGCATTTGGTTCATTTAGCGATAGAGGGTCAAAAAGGGTTACGCGCAAGTGATATTGAATTCAACTTGCCGCAGCCAAATTATACTTCGCAAACCCTTACCTACCTACGAGAGAAATACCCAGAACATTGCTTTAGCATCATTATGGGTGAAGACAATCTCAAATCATTCCATAAGTGGCGCAACTA
>DJCX01000074.1:15210-36962 GCA_002430755.1 Flavobacteriales bacterium UBA5939
CAGAACAACATTGGCAAGAACGCTTTCCAAATCTGCGTTTGGTAAATGCACCAAAAATGGAAATCAGCGCATCGCTCATTCGCCGAAGTTTCGCCGAAGGAAAAGCACTTCGAAACCTTCTTCCAAAGGCGGTTTTTGATTACATTGAGGGGAGCAACCTGTTCC
Source organism: Flavobacteriales bacterium UBA5939 (assembly GCA_002430755.1). Taxonomy (GTDB): domain Bacteria; phylum Bacteroidota; class Bacteroidia; order Flavobacteriales; family Schleiferiaceae; genus UBA10364. Next base: position 15,376 of record DJCX01000074.1, read on the forward strand.
AGTAATCCATGTCCACATTCATAGCGCAAATCGCGCAAGAGTTGATTTCCTCACCCCTGCCACTGCACCAGCAGATGGTCGTTCTCCCGAACCAACGGGCGGAGATCTTTTTGCGTGAGGCGCTCAAGCCACACCTAGAAGGACCGACGCTTCTACCGCTGTTTACAACCGTAGATGGATTTATCTCAAATGCGGGCAACCTTCTGGTTGTCGAGCCACTTGTTTTACTTATCGAATTGCACCAATGCTACAATGAAGCTCGATACGAAGCCTATCCGGATCGTGAACCAGAAACATTGGGGAGCTTTCTTTCATGGGGACAAACACTCTTGTCCGATTTCGAAGAGATCGACCGATACAAGCTCAATCCAGCACATGTACTTGGCGATTTGTACAACGTGCAGAAATTGGCAGAATGGGACCTCGAACCGGAAAATGAAACGGCCCTTATGGGACGCTATTCAGATTTCGTTGCATTGCTTCCGAGCACCTACGAACGATTTAAAAATGCCTTGTTGGCGCGTGGCGAAGCTCATAGCGGATTGGCTTCGAGATACCTCAGCGAAAATCTCGAACGCATTGATAACTACCTCAATCGAAATGGGGTGAAAAGGGTCTTGGTTGCCGGTCTAAACGCTTTGAATACGGCAGAATTAACCATCATCGGTCAACTAAAAAACCATTGGAACACCACTGTAATGTGGGACCTTGATCCGCATTATGTCGACATGAAGGAGCACGAAGCTGGACTCTTTCTCCGAGCGCACAAGAAGCGTCAAAAAATATTCGGCAATGATGTGCCCACAACCAAAAACCGCTTGAGCGATTTTCTAACGGTCCCGAAAGAAATCACTCCTGTTGGAGCTTCCAAATTTTCAGGGCAAGCAAAGACTGTTGCAGCCACCTTGGAACGCTGGGCCAAAGAAGGCGTTCCCGCTCAAAATATTGCCGTTATTCTTGCTGATGAAACACTTTTAAATCCAGTACTGAGCATCTTGCCCGAATCCTACGATAAGGTCAACATCACCATGGGATACCCCCTAGATCAAACAAAGGTTGCAGCGACTGTAAGACTGTGGATTGGAGCGGTTGAGTATGCGCTAAAGAATGAGAAATCTGGGAAAAATTGGACCTATTACCACAGGAGCCTCAGCGCTCTGTTTAGCGACCCGCTCTTCAACAAATATTTTTACCTCGGCGAGATAGAAGAGGGACCAAGGGAATGGAACCAAAGCATCATTAAAGGAAACAGGGTGTTTACCAGTTCAAAAGAATGGACGAATGAATTGGCCAAAGGACCGAAAGGATATCACCATCTTCTTCAACCTGCACAGGGCATCTCTGTACTCAACTCGATCAAAAAATGGCTCGAACATGTAGCAGCCCACGAGAAAGGGGATACAATGGTCATCAATACGACATACAAGATCCACACCTTGCTTGAACAGCTTGAACGAACGCTCTCCAGCACTGAAGTCGATACCTTGTCGGTGCTCAAGCTGGTTAAACAACAACTTCGAAGTGGAACCATTGACTTCGTTGGTGAGCCACTCGAAGGACTACAGATTATGGGAATCCTGGAATCTCGTACCCTTGACTTTAGCCATGTAATTATGGCCGGGGTAAACGAAGGGATTTTACCTGCAGGACGCTCCTTCAACTCGCTCTTGCCCTATGATATCAAGCAGACCTACGACCTTCCAACCTACGAACAAAAGGATGCCATTTTCGCCTATCACTTTTACCGAATCTTGCAACGCTGCTCAGAAGGAGTGATTGTGTACAACACAAACACAGATGCAATGGGCGGCGGAGAGCCTTCACGCTACATCGTACAGCTGGAGCAGGAACTCCAGCAAGGTGCGTGCACCATACATCCAAGAGCTTTCAACAATGGACCAATACACCCTTCCTCTATCGAGGATCGCTTTTATGCTGAACGTACTGATGCTGTAAAGGAAGCCATGGTAGATTGGATGAAAAGAGGTATGAGTGCTACGAGTCTTAATGAACTCGCTGGACGTCCGCATGATTTTTACCAAAAAAGACTGGTTCGCGTTCGAGAGCAAGACGAAGTAGAAGAAAGTATGTCTGCCCTGGTTATGGGTAACCTCATCCACCACGGTCTAGAAGAGCTGTATAAGCCGTTGGTTGGAAAACCCTTACCTGAATTTGATGTTGACGAATGGACCCAGAAAGCCCTAGAATTAGGAATCGATCGCCTCGTAAAAGAAGGCTATTCTGAATCTGCCTTGTACCAAGGTCGAAATCTAGTCACCTTGGAGGTATGTAAAAAGATGTTGGATCAATTCCTCCATTACGACCTCTTACGTGCAAAAGCAGGTAAAACCATCTTAAAAGGGGTAGAAACAGAGTTGGAATTGGAGATGCAGCATCCTTCTCTAAACCTTGCGTTGAAGTTTGTGGGCAAAGTAGACCGCATTGAAATGAACGACGGCAGACTAACCGTATGGGATTATAAAACAGGGCGAATGAAACCTTCCGAGCTCAGTTTGAGTACATGGGAAGATCTATGGAACGGTAAAAAACCCAAGGCGCTTCAATGCTTATTATACGCATGGCTCCTTTGGAAAAGCGGAGCTGCCACTTCGCCTCTACCTTGGCGCATAGGCATGTACAAAATGCAAAGCCCGCAACCAGAGTCATTGCTCCGTGGTGGAGCCTTTGATGGCCAATTTTTAGGGGAACAAGACCTTGTAGAATTTGAACACCAATTGATGGAATTCCTTGTCGGCCAGTTATCTTCGGACGAACCGTTTGTGGAACCTCCACCAAAAGACTTTTACTCATGAGCAGGGTTACTTCACTTACCGCCGTTCCCTCAGCAGCAGATATCCAAGCTGCAGCAGAGCGGATTGCGCCCTATGTATCAAGAACTCCCGTTCTTAAGGCGCCTAGGTTTAACCATCTTGCCAATGGTGATTTCTATCTAAAATGCGAACACCTCCAAATGACCGGTGCCTTCAAAGCCAGAGGTGCTATGAATACGGTACTCGTGCACAAGGAGGAAGCTTTAGAAAATGGTGTTCTCACCCACAGCTCAGGAAACCACGGTGCAGCTCTTAGCTGGGCAGCAGCGCAGATTGGTGCAAAGGCTTATGTAGTAATGCCCTCGAACGCGCCAAAGGCAAAAATCGCATCGGTAGAATACTATGGCGGTATAGTAACATTTTGTGAGCCTACCTTAGAAGCACGAGAGACTACCGCGGAACAAGTGCGCAAGAATACTGGGGCGCTATTGATTCACCCCTACGACAACTACAACATCATTGCTGGACAAGCTACAGCCACATATGAGCTGCTTCAAGAACATCCGGATCTAGATCAGATTTTTGTGCCTGTCGGTGGCGGCGGACTCCTTGCCGGAGCAGCACTGGCCAACAGCTATTTTGGAAAGGCTAAGGTTATCGGTTGCGAACCTACCATTGCCAACGATGCTTTTAAAAGCTTTACCTCTGGAACGTGGACCCCTGCAAAATCTACAGATACCATCGCAGACGGTCTGAAAACGTCTTTAGGGCATAAAAATTTCCCTATTATTCAAGAGCATGTAGACCGCATCACATTACTCTCAGAGGATGAAATTCAGGAGGGGTGGCACACTTGTTTAGAGACCATAAAACAGTTCATTGAGCCTTCTGCCGGAACAGGAATAGCCGCTGCAATGCGCGAAGAGACCCCTGGAAAGACGGGAATAATACTCTGTGGTGGCAACATGGATGTTAGAGGATTTACGCTACGATAAATTCATATTCTCTACGATAAGTCAACGTGCAATTCTGCGCTCATTACCGCTAGATTTACGACAACATAAACCCCGAGGGTTTAATCAAACCAATCTAGAAGGCATCGTGAGTTTCACGGTGCTTTTTCTTTTTCCGAAATCTGTTTCAAAGCGCCAAAGTTCTGGGCGGCCACTCTTCTCTTTATTAAATTCAATCCGCTCTTTAACTAAAGCGAGTCCACTCCCTGTACCAGGTACACGCTCGAGGAAACCATATCCGGAATCTTCAATCATGATAATGAGGCTATCGCCCAAGGTTCGACCAGAAAGCTTAATCCACGAGTTGTGTTCCGAGGCATTTCCGGCATACTTGTAGCTGTTCTCGATAAGAGGCTGTAGCAAACCGCCAGGAATTTTAATCTCACCAGAGAGTTGGTCCAATTCTACTTCGAATTTCACATGAGCGAAACTGCTTTTTTGTTGAAGGGCTACATAATTCTCGATGCGCTTAAACTCCGTACGAACCATGGTGCTTTCCACTTCGGAATTCTCCAGAGTACTCCGAAGATGTACGCTAAGAAGACCTATATATTCTTGCGCCTCTTCCCATTTCTCCTGGCTGATAAAACCATTGACATTGTTCAATTGATTGAACAAGAAGTGCGGACGAATTCGGTTTTTGTAGTTGGCCAAAAGGATGTTCGAATCCTGCTTTTCAATCTTGGCTTGATTGGCCAAATTCTGGGTTCGGTAAGAGATCACTAGCACCAACAAAATCAATAATGCGGCAAATAAGGCTACGGTGGAGGTAATCTGGCGTGAAACTTCTTGACTTCGTTGGGCCGCTGCTTCTCGCTTTGAACGTTCAAATTCATACTCCAATATCTCTTGCTTCAACGCTTCCTTTTCTTCCAGATTTTTGATCAATACTTCGGTCAAGCGTTGCGAAGCTGCTTCGGTAGTCTCATTTAAAACAGCCGGTTCCGTGCTGTTTCGAACCTTGTAAGCAAGAGACCAAAGTTTGTTTTCTTCTGCGAATTCCAAACACGTTCTTATTCCCTCATCAGACAACGCACCTATATCCAATGCTATTTCATATACGTGCTGCTTGTCCACGACATTAGGCACACCCTCTAGCGTTGCCAACGATTGCTTCATTAAAGAAAGGCCTCGATTCACGTAACGAGATTTTAGTTCAATATCATCTATGAAACCAGTCCTCAAGGGATCTTGGACTTCTATACTGTTATCGCGCTCAATATCCTGTAACCCCAAATAGTAATACGCAGCACCAAGAACGGCTTTTGCCTCTGACGTGTTAAAGCCCTCTGCTTCAAATTCACCCACCAATCGTTCTTCGATTTCAATGACTTGTTCGTATTGACCAGCATCGAGTAAATACGTGGCATAATTGCCTTCGTAGGTTCTTTTGGAGGTTCCCGTAGCTAATCCAATGGCCTTCAATGAGAAGTCTGTCACGGTGCTAATGTCCAGTCCTAAATTCCAATAAATATGGGCCTTGAGGTAATATAGCTTTGGCTTGAGAACTTCGATGTTACGCTGAATGACAATGTCTTCCGCCTTGCTAAGGTGGTCCAGTGCAGATACAAACCGGTATTCGCCTACGTCGTACTGGCATAGATAAATGGAACCCCACGCGGCCTTGTACTCATTGGTGCTTTCACTTAATTTTCTTAGGAGCTTTCGGCGTTCATTATAATTATCAGTCAGTTCAATGGTGACCAATTCAGCCGGACGCTCTTGTGTTTCTTGACAGCCAACTAATAGCAAAGCCAAACTACAAAGGGTCCAATTTCTAAGGTGTGATGCCCAACTCATCTAATCTTGCTTTTGAAGCATCAACCACTTCATTGTTTATCAACACTATTTTGGGTCGCGCACCCCATTGAATGTCCTTCACCGCATCACTTCGAACAATGATGCTTTTATGCACCCGTAAGAATCGATCACTAAGGCCTTCAGAGAAGCTTTTGAGCGTCCTAGCCACCAAACGCGTTTCCCCGTTTTCAAGAATGACGTTGGTATAGTTTCTCTGGCCGGAAAGCATTACAATAGCACTCTCTTTAACGAGCTGATAAGACCCTTTGAACGGGAGTTTTACGTTAAGTTCTTCAAAGATTGGTACCGGATCTAAATCCGAAATTTTATTCAAACACTGCTGTAAACGCGTTTTAATTACCGGCTTGAGGATATAATCGACAGCGGTTTCAAAAGCGTCAAGACTGTAGTGGCTGTGTGCTGTTACAAACACAATATTTCCTACAAAGGCTTTGATCTGGTGGGCAACGTCTAAGCCAAGAGCGCCGGGCATCTCCATATCGAGAAAAACCAAACCGGGTTGAGATTCTTTACACCATTCGACAAAAGGCTGCGCGTACATGAACCCCTGCACCTCAACTCCTGGAACCAACTTTTTAAGCTGAGAAACTAGTCCATCAACGGCAATACGCTCGTCGTCAAGTACCCCAATTTTTTCGAGTCTTCTCATTTCTTATAGCCTTCCATCATGCGAGCAACATATTTCCCGATGACATCAAACTCTAAGTTAACTCTATCTCCTTTACGTAGGGTATGGAATACCGTGTTTTCATAGGTGTAAGGAATAATGGCCACACTAAACCCGCCTTCAACAGAATTTACCACCGTCAAAGAAGTGCCGTTTACGGTGATCGATCCTTTTTCGACAGTCACATTGCCTAAAGAGGGATCGTATGAGAACTCATAGATCCATGATCCTTCTTGTTCTTCAACGCCCTCACATACACCAATCTGATCGACATGACCTTGAACGATATGTCCGTCAAGGCGAGCCCCCATGGTCATGCAGCGTTCAATATTGACTTTATCGCCCTCTTTTAAATCGCCAATATTGGTTTTAGCGATGGTCTCGTCGATAGCAGTAACTCTGTAGGTCCGGTCGCCAAAGATCTCAACGACAGTCAAACAAATCCCATTGTGTGCCACACTCTGGTCAATTTTCAACTCAGAAGCCAAGCTAGATTCAACGTACAATTCGAGATTCGTTTGGTGCTTTTCTACCTTAGCTACAGCGCCTAAATTTTCAATAATTCCGGTAAACATGGAGTGCTTCTTTATGGTTGGTTAAAATAGTACATTTGACAGATAATCGATTTCCTATGAACATCACTACCTATACTCCTGATTACAATGGCCCAGTGGCAATTGTTTACAAAAAAGGAGATAACCTAAGCATATCAGAAACTCTTCAGAACCGCCTTGACGCATATGCCGCCAAATTCGAAGAAAGTTGGATGGAATTACAAGACGGGGCAACCACTGTTTGGGCCTTCCAACTCACCAAAGATCTCGAAGCCAATGAGCGTGCGGAAAAAATGCGTCTTGCAGGAAATACCCTTGCCCTCAAATTGAACAGTCTTGGTTTAGACCGCGTAAAACTCGAAGGTCCTTTTCAAGCCGAAGTGAGCGAGGGAGCTGTTTTGGGTAATTACCAGTTTCTAAAGTTTTTTAGTGATGCACATAAGCGTCGTAACAGTCTTGTTCAAATTCAAGTTGAGGATGAAAACGCTGAGGACATCCAACGCATTAAAAACTCAACACTTGGAACCTTATTGGCTCGTGACCTTGTAAACCGTCCAGTGATTGACCTCACTGCAACGAAACTCGCCGAGGAGGCTAAGGCGGCAGGTAAACGTCACGGATTCTCCGTAGAAGTCCTAGAGAAGAAGCAAATTGAAAGCCTCAAGATGGGTGGTTTGCTTGGAGTGAACTACGGCTCTGTTGAACCGCCAACATTTACCATCATGGAGTACCAAGGCGAAGGGGCTTCAAACGAGAAACCAATCGTTCTTGTCGGAAAAGGCGTTGTTTACGACACCGGTGGCCTAAGCTTAAAACCGAGCAACTTCATGGACACTATGAAGAGTGATATGGGGGGTGCCGCGGCAGTCATCGGTACTATGAGTGCCATTGCCGAAGCAAAACTTCCTATTCATGTTATTGGCCTTGTGCCTGCCACGGACAACCGTCCGGGTAAAAACGCAGTAACTCCAGGAGATGTCATCACCATATCAGACGGGACCACTGTTGAAGTATTGAATACAGATGCTGAGGGCCGTTTAATACTGTCGGATGCTTTGGTGTATGCCAAACGGTACCACCCAGAGTTAGTGATCGACCTTGCAACGCTTACCGGTGCTGCAGCCAGAGCAATTGGCCGCTACGCCATTGTAGGAATGGGAAATGCCCCAAAAGAAAAAATGGAGGCATTACAAACGAGCGGCTTCAAAACGCGAGAGCGCGTCGTAGAATTTCCATTCTGGGACGAATACAAAGACCTTTTAAAAAGCCCGATTGCAGATCTCAAAAACATCGGTGGCCCTGAAGCTGGAGCAATCACTGCTGGTAAGTTTTTGGAACACTTCACGGATTATCCATACATCCACCTAGATATTGCTGGACCTGCTCATTTGGGCAAGCGTGTCGGCTACCAAGTAGAAGGCGGTACAGGAATTGGGGTTCGATTATTGTATGATTTCTTAAGCAACTACTAATGAGCGACAACAAGGAAAACGCACCAAAAGGCGAAAACAAAGGGGAAGGTCGCGAAGGGAATAACAGAAATCGCAACCGCAACAGGAACCGCAACAGGAATCGCAACCGCAAGCCTAAGGAAGAAGGGAGCGAAAGCAGTGCTGCCAAAGATGATGCTCCAAAAAACGATTCGGAAGGAAACGCTGAAGGCAAAGGGCGCAACAGAAATAGGAATCGAAACCGCAATCGCAACAAACAAAAAGCACCTGCTAAAGATGTGAAAGCTACACCCGTTTCTGAAGAGGAAGCGCAGCAGCTGCAAGAGCAAGCGGATTTGTTCAATACGACTTTTGAACGCAGTGCTTCACAAGATGCGCAAGTGCCTGTATTTGAAAAGCCAACCATAGGTATTACCTGTGGCGATCTAAATGGAATAGGACTTGAAGTAATTATGAAGACCCTTGAAAACAAGGAGATTCTTGACCTATGTACACCGGTTGTTTTCGCTTCAAGCAAATTGGCTTCGTACCATAGAAATGCTTTGGAAATGAAAGACTTCAATTTCTACCTCTGCGATTCTATCGAGGACATTAAGGATAAGAAAGCCAACCTGGTTGCCACTTGGGACGACAATGTCGAACTTAACCTTGGAACTCCTACAGACGTAAGTGGCTCGTACGCGTTGAAGAGCATCGATGCTGCCATTGAAGCTGCGAAATCAGGTAAGATCGATGCTATTGTAACCGCCCCCATCAATAAGCACAACATCGCTGCTGCCGTTGAAGGTTTTGCTGGACATACCGGCTACCTAGCTGAAGCATTTGGCGACGATGTACTCATGATTCTCGCTTCTGATACACTTAAAGTGGCGACAGTTACTGGACACGTTCCGGTGAGTAAAATTGCCGACACTCTAAAGCAAGAGAACATTACTTCCTCGATTGAACTCCTTGCAAAGAGCTTAAAGCGCGACTTTGGCTGCGTGAAGCCAAGTATTGCTGTTTTAGGATTGAATCCACATGCTGGAGAATTTGGTGCCATTGGCTCGGAAGAAGCCGATATTATCAAACCGGCCATTGAAAAAGCTGATGTGAAAGGGGCAATTATTAGAGGTCCATTCCCTGCAGACGGGTTCTTTGGTCAAGGCTACGATCAAAAGTTCGACGCAGTACTGGGGATGTACCACGATCAGGTACTTGTGCCTTTCAAAGCATTGGCCATGGGAAGTGGGACGAACTACACGGCAGGACTCACTGCGGTAAGAACTTCACCTGACCACGGAACTGCAATGCACATTGCAGGGCAAAACAAGGCAGATGAATCATCCTTCAGAACATCGGTTTTCGCGGCAATTGATATCGTAAACAGCCGAAAGGTCTACGATGAAATCACAGCGAATCCACTCAAAAAACAAAAGGAGAAGCGTTAGAAGTTTTCAACAATTTGAATATCTTTGCACGCTCATTCAGATAGGGAACTAATGAAGACCAAAGACTTTACCATAACATATATTGGCTTAAAGCTTGGTTCTCATGAGTTTAATTACGATTTGAATGATGCGTTCTTTGAACTTTTTGAATTCTCAGACTACAGCGGCTTAAAAGGTGTAGCTCAGATGAAAATGTTGAAAAGTGAAACTGTTCTTGATTTGGACTTTTCATTCAACGGAAACATCACTGCTCCTTGCGACGTCACGAACGAAGCCTATACTCAGGAACTTGAAAATAGTTTCTCCATGCAGGTTAAGTTCGGTGAGGAATACAACGACGAAAACGATGAGTTACTCATCTTGCCGCACGGCGAACACTCGTTTAACATTGCTCAGTACTTGTACGAATTAGTCGTTTTAAGCATTCCGCCAAAACTAAATGGACCGAATGCAGGAAATGGCCTTGAGGATTTTATAGAAGACGAAGAAGAAAATGAAAAAGAGACTGATCCTAGATGGGATCAATTAAAAAACTTGTTGAATAATAAATAGAATTAGATATGGCACATCCTAAGCGCAGACAGTCAAGCACGAGAAGAGACAAGCGCAGAACTCACTACAAAGCGGCCGATCAGCAATTAGCGATTTGCCCTACTACTGGCGAAGCACACCTTTACCACCGTGCACACTGGCACGAAGGAAAACTTTACTACAAGGGTAAAGTGGTAATGGAAAAGGCATAAGCCAAATCTTCAAATCATTGATTTACAGACAAGTAGCCCCTCAAAAGGCTACTTTTTCTGTTTTAAATAAGGTTTTAAAAATAGACCGCCTATTTTAGCCCACTCAAGAAAGCACGATGAAAGCAGCAATTACAGCGATCGGAGGGTATGTTCCAGAGTATGTTCTAACGAATGCCGAGTTAGAAACCATGGTCGAAACCAATGACGAATGGATTACTACTCGAACCGGAATTAAGGAGCGTCGCATCCTTAAACCAGAGGAAGGCCGCGGTGCCTCTTATCTAGCAATCAAAGCCGTAGAAGCAATGAAGGAGGAGTACGGAGTGAGCGTTGAAGACGTTGACCTCGTTATTCTAGCTTCCGTAACTGGCGATATGCCCGTTGCAATAACGTCAGCATACATCGCACAAGAGATTGGTGCTAAGAATGCCTACGCTTTTGATTTACAGGCAGCATGTTCTTCATTCTTATATGCTGTTAGTAATGCTGCTGCCTATATTGAGTCTGGTAAATACAAGAAAGTATTGGTCGTAGGCTCTGATGTAATGAGCTCAATTGTTGATTACACAGACCGTACTACCTGTATCTTGTTTGGTGATGGATGTGGGGTAGCCCTCATGGAGCCAAACTATGAAGGCCTTGGTGTACAAGATGAGCTTCTTCGCACCGACGCTACAGGCCGAGATTTCTTGCGTATTGAAGCAGGTGGGTCTTTCCTTCCTCCTTCTCACGAAACTATCGATAACAAACAGCACGCCATCCGTCAAGAAGGTCAAAGCGTTTTCCGCTTCGCCGTGAGTCGCATGGCAGATACTTCTGCAGAACTTTTAGAAAAGAATGGACTTACAGGTGATGATGTGGCCTATTTGGTTCCACACCAAGCCAATCTGAGAATCATCGATGCTACAGCGCGTCGAATGGAATTAACCAAAGACAAGGTTGTTGTGAACATTGAAAAGTACGGCAACACAACCTCTGCTACTATCCCACTCGGGATGTGGGACTACAGAGATAAATTCAAGAAGGGTGATAACATCTTCTTCGCAGCCTTCGGTGGCGGATTTACGTGGGGAGCCATGTGGGTCAAATGGGCCATCGATAAAAAATAACTCGTAAATTCATATTCCTAAATACACAAGAACATGGACTTGAAAGAAATCCAAGCACTCATCAAATTCGTTGCGAAAAGCGGCGCTCAAGAAGTGAGTCTAGAAACTGAAGATTTCAAGATTAACATTAAAACTGCATCAGAAGGTTCTGATCAGCCGACCATTATTCAAACCGTTGCTCCACAGGCTGCTATGCCTGTTGCCGCAGCTCCTGCGCCAGCCGCTGCACCTGCTCCAGCTGTGCCTGCTGCTGAGGCTCCTGCAGAGGACAACAGCAACTACATTGAGGTAAAGTCTCCAATGATTGGAACATTCTACCGCAGCCCTTCTCCAGACCAAGATGCTTTCGTAAAAGTAGGTTCTGAGGTTAAGCCAGGTGATGTGCTTTGTATCGTTGAGGCGATGAAGCTCTTCAACGAAATCGAAAGTGAAGTAAGTGGTAAGATTGTTAAAGTCTTAGTTGACGATCAAAGCCCTATCGAATACGATCAGCCATTGTTCTTGGTAGATCCTTCGTAACCTTACGAAAACACACTCGTTATGTTCAAGAAAGTACTCATTGCCAATAGGGGTGAGATCGCACTTCGCGTGATTCGTACCTGTAAAGAAATGGGCATCAAAACGGTGGCCGTTTATTCTAATGCAGATGCAGATTCATTGCACGTTCGTTTCGCAGACGAAGCAGTATGTATTGGTCCTGCAGCATCTTCGGAAAGCTACCTCAGCATTCCTAACATTATTGCCGCTGCCGAGATTACTAATGCCGACGCTATTCACCCAGGATACGGTTTCTTGAGTGAGAACGCGAAGTTTTCACGCATCTGTGCGGAGCACGGCATCAAATTTATCGGTGCTTCTGGTGATCAGATCGATAAAATGGGGGATAAGGCAACTGCCAAAGAGACCATGAAAGAAGCCGGTGTGCCATGTGTGCCAGGTTCTGAAGGTATCCTTGAAACCTATGAAGATGCAGTAACTAAAGCCCGTGAAATAGGCTACCCAGTAATGATCAAAGCAACCGCCGGCGGTGGTGGTAAGGGTATGCGTGCCATTCTAGAGGAGAGTGAACTTCAAGGCGCATGGGACAGTGCTCGCCGCGAGGCTGCTGCTGCCTTTGGCAACGACGGCATGTACATGGAGAAACTTATTCTCGAGCCACGTCACATTGAAGTACAGATTATCGGCGATAGCTTCGGTAAGGCTTGTCACTTGAGTGAACGTGATTGTTCTGTACAACGTCGCCACCAAAAATTGGTTGAAGAAACACCTTCACCGTTTATGACGGATAAACTCCGTAAGAAAATGGGTGAAGCAGCTGTGAAAGCAGCAGAATATATCGCTTATGAGGGTGCAGGTACTGTAGAGTTCCTAGTAGATAAGGATAGAAACTTCTACTTCATGGAAATGAATACGCGTATCCAGGTAGAACACCCTATTACCGAACAGGTAGTCGGCTTTGATCTCATTCGTGAGCAGATTAAAGTTGCCGCCGGAGAGCCGATTTCTGGTAAAAACTACTTGCCTCAAATGCACAGTATTGAAGTTCGTATCAATGCAGAAGATGCGTTTAACGACTTCCGTCCTTCGCCAGGAGTGATTACTTCATTCCACGCGCCAGGCGGTCACGGTGTTCGTTTAGATACGCACTGTTACAGCGGATACGCTATCCCACCGTTCTACGATTCTATGATCGCCAAACTGATCATTACTGCACGTACACGTGAGGAATCTTTGGACAAGCTAGAGCGTGCTTTGGACGAATTTATCATCGAAGGAATTAAGACAACTATTCCGTTCCACCAGCAATTGATTAAGAACGAAAAGTTCCGCGAAGGTGTATACACTACTAAATTCATGGAAGACTTCGTATTGGAAGATCCGGCGGAGTAATATTCAAACAAATTCTTTTTAGAACCCCCTTCTTTCGAGTAGGGGGTTTTGTTTGCTTCGACCTTTTGGTTACAAGCTTTCTTTTTTCTGTTACGTTTTGACCGATTTGTTCTCGGACGTTTGTACTGTTAAAAAACCGTAATCATGGCAAGCAAAAATTTAATCTGGGCAGATAAAGCCCTTTTCGAGAAAGACTTAAAAGGAAAAACATACATCGTCACCGGCGCAAACTCAGGTGTAGGTTTTGAAACTGCACAGCAACTCGTCAAACAAGGAGCGCACGTAGTTATGGCGGTTCGTCGCACTGAAGCAGGCCAAGAAGCCGCTAAAAATTTCAGCTCGTTTGAAGGCACGTATGAAATTATGAGATGTGACCTTGCAGATCTAGCATCTGTTAGAGCGTTCGTTGAAGCCTTTCATAAAAAGCACAAGCAATTGGATGGTTTAGCCTGTAATGCGGGTATGGTCAACATGAAGAATGAGCCTATCTACACTAAAGACGGCTTTGAAATCACCATGGCAGCAAGCTTCTTCGGACACTTTTTGATGACCGAATTGCTCTTGGATACCTTGAAAGCTACGCCAGAAGCAAGAATGATTATTCTCTCTTCCGTGGTGCACGCGGGCAGCCCTAAAAACCGCTACCAAGTACACTTGGACGACCTGCATTGGAAGAATAGAAAATACAACAACTTCGCAGCCTACGGTGAGGCAAAGACCGCATCAGTTCAATATGCGATGGAACTTGCAAAGCGCTTAGATGGCACCGGGGTTACCACCTACTCTATTCACCCGGGTTGGGCACGATCTAACTTTGGAAAAGGCGGTGGTGCATTTATGGATTCTTTACTCGCAATGCTCACTCCTGTATTCTCTGCAATGGGCTTTAGTGATAGCAGTTGGGAAAGCGCACAGACCTCTTTACATTGTCTATTGTCGGATGATGTTACTAAACACAGCGGTGAATACTTCAGCCAGCACAGTGTTCTTTACAGGGATAAGGAGTGTAAGAAAGGTGGTTGGCCAATGAAGTCGCCAAACCCACATGCCAACGATATGGAGGCCGCGAAAAAACTCGTTGCCACTGCACGTCCTTTAGTAGGCCTATCTTAGTAGCTCTGTAGCCCTAACTATGAAAAGACTATTTAAGATGATTGGATATATACTCGGAGGTTCCCTTCTATTGGTGGTGGTCATCGTTGCCGTATTCGTGAATGTGAGTCCACAAATGGGCGGCAAGCATTCTGACGAGGATATAATTCGTTATCAGGAAAGCGGCCATTATGTCGACGGTAAGTTCATGAATCTGGTTGAAACCACCTTAGACTTCACTTTCGCAAGTTCCGTGGATTTGATGAAGGCCTATATAAAAGGAAACCCTAAGTCAAAACCGGATCACGAATTACCGGTTCTGGATGCAGATTCTTCAGAAATTGCCCAAAACCGTGCTGAAAGACTCATCTGGTTTGGACACTCGGCATTCCTGCTTCATCTGGACGGAAAAAATATTCTGATTGACCCGATGCTTGGTCAGCATCCTTCACCAAGTCCACTCGTTGGAACGAAGAGGTTCACTGAAAAGCTTCCAATCGAGGTTGAAGATTTGCCGGAGATAGATGCCGTACTAATCTCACACGACCACTACGACCATTTAGATTACGGGAGCATTCAAGCTTTAAAAAGCAAGACGAAAGACTTCTATGTCCCTTTAGGCGTTGGGGCACACCTTAGAGCTTGGGGCATAGACAGCAGTCGTATTCATGAGCACAATTGGTGGGATGAAAATCGTATTGACTCCATCGAGATCGCCTTTACTCCATCGAGACATTTTAGCGGACGTGGGTTGAATAATAATTCTTCAACCCTATGGGGGTCTTGGGTAATACACGGTACCAACAATAGGCTCTTCTTTAGTGGAGATAGTGGTTATGGAACACATTTTAAGGACATCGGTGAAAAGTATGGGCCCTTTGATTTCGCAATGCTAGAGTGCGGGCAGTATAATAAGAACTGGACCCAAATTCACATGGCTCCTGAAGAGACAGCCATGGCAGCCGTAGATATAGGAACGAAGGGCATGATGCCTATACACTGGGGGTCTTTCAAGCTGGCATTACACGACTGGAACGAGCCTGCAAAACGGGTTACTAAGAAAGCGAAGGAATTGGAAATGCCTATCTTAATTCCAAAGATTGGTGCTCCGATTCCTCTCGATACATTGAATTACGACCAAGAGATTTGGTGGAATTGACATAAACCCATGAAGCATGACAGATTTACTTCGTATTACTAGCGTGTCGCAATTTCACGAACTGCTTGGCTTGCCAGCGCCTCAACACCCTTTGATTAGTTTTATCAATGAGGATGAAGGAATGAATATGGAGGGGATGGACGATGCATTGTTCAATGTTCGATTCACTTCAGATATGTATACCGTGATGTTTAAAGACAAGGTAAGTGGCTCTTTAGGCTACGGTAGAAATTCTTATGATTTTCAAGAAGGAACACTCATCTTTGGAAGCCCTGGTCAGGTATTCACTTCACCAAAAAAAGAGCAGCTTCAAGGCAATATGGGCTGGACGTTGCTGTTCCATCCGGATTTGCTTTTAAAGTCGCCGCTTAATCATAAGATAGATAGCTTTACTTACTTCTCCTATGAGGTCAATGAAGCACTCCACTTAAGCGATAAAGAGGCCAGTGTTGTGCTTCAAGTCATTGAGCAGATTAAGACTGAATACGCTCAGAATATTGACCAACACAGTCAAAACCTCATTGTATCTAATCTCGAACTGCTTTTGAGCTACTGCATGCGCTTTTATGACCGTCAGTTTTATACGCGTACAAATATGAATAGCGATTTTGTGAGCCAATTCGAGAAACTCCTCAAAGCCTATTTCGCCTCAGAATTGCATTTGACGAACGGCATTCCTTCACTCTCCTATTTCGGTGCTGAAATGAATATGTCAGCACATTACCTAAGCGACCTATTGAAAAAGGAAACTGGTAAGGGAATCAAAGAATATGTAGACGATTACATCGTCCGTTCTGCTAAGGGTATGCTTCTCGGATCTAACGACTCCATTAGCCAAATTGCCTATGATTTAGGCTTTGAATATCCTCAAAGCTTTTCGCGGCTGTTTAAAAAGAAAGTAGGGCAGAGCCCCGGCGACTATCGCAAACTGAATTAAACAAAAAGCCCGAGCAATTACTCGGGTTTTTTAGTAGTTGATGCAATCCTAAAAGAGTTTTCTAGGTGCGTGGCAATAAGGAGTTCCTCCTTTGTTGTCGTAATAATCTTGGTGGTAGTTTTCTGCAGAGTAGAATTCAGCAGCAGGAAGGATTTCCGTGGCAACATCGTACCCTTTAGCGATCAACAGATCTTTGAGTTTCTGTGCTACTTCTCGCTGTGCGTCATTCTCGAAGAATACTGCACTGCGGTATTGAGGGCCAATGTCTGGGCCTTGACCGTCGCGCTGTGTTGGGTCGTGCGTTTCAAAAAATACACGGGCCAATTCTTCAAAACTCACTTGCTCTGGATCAAAGACTACGTGCACTGCCTCATAATGTCCGGTGCGTTTGGTACAAACTTCACGGTAGGTAGGATTCTTCACCACACCGCCGGTATAACCACAGGTTGTTGCTATCACGCCAGGTACCTTCTGTAAATAGAACTCTGTTCCCCAGAAACATCCAGAAGCCAATACGGCTACTTCTTGTCCCTCAGCGGGCTCTGGAATGACTGCCATTGCATACGCATCGCTCATTTTCTTGCTCGTTTGTGCTGTACAGCTCAGGGTCAGCCCGAGCACAGCCATTGCTAATACTTTAATTCTCATGGTATAGATAACACAAAAAGAAGGCCACCTGTTCCGCTATTCTGCCAACGAAGTGTGAAAAAGATTTAGTTCTTCACAAAACCCTTCTTCAAGAGCACTTCAGCAATCTGAACCGTGTTTGTTGCGGCACCTTTACGCAGGTTATCGCTGACCACCCACATGTTAAGGGCATTGTCCGTAGTGAAATCACGGCGCAATCGGCCCACAAAAACATCATCCTTGCCTTCTGCCATTAACGGCATTGGATACGTATTGAATTCTGGCTGGTCTTGAAGAGTAACCCCATCCGTTTCACTCAAAAGCTTCTTAACATCTGCTATTTCAAATGGGCGCTCAAACTCTACATTCACACTCTCGCTATGTCCGCCTTGAACAGGCACTCGGACTGCAGTCGCGGCCAATTTGATACCCTCATCACCGATAATCTTAACGGTCTCTTGGGTCATTTTCATTTCCTCCTTGGTGTAATCGTTGTCCAAAAAGATATCACAGTGTGGGATACAGTTACGGTCAATCTTGTACGGATATACCATGTCCACATCTTCACCCACGCGCTCACCTTCGAGCTGGTCAACGGCTGCTTTACCCGTTCCCGTAACGCTCTGATAGGTGCTCACCAAGACACGTTTCGCGCCATAGGCCTGGTGCAATGGGTTCAGTGCGACTACTAACTGAATGGTCGAACAGTTTGGGTTGGCGATAATCATATCCTCTTCAGTCAATACATCAGCATTGATCTCCGGAACTACTAACTTTTTGGTAGGGTCCATGCGCCAAGCGCTCGAGTTATCTACGACCCTCGTTCCTACCGCAGCGAACTTTGGCGCCCACTCCAAAGAGGTGTTTCCACCCGCTGAGAACAAAGCTAAATCAGGTGCAGCGGCTGCAGCATCCTCTAAACTCTTGATGGTCCAATCGCGGCCTCCAAAAGTCACTGTCTTACCTACGCTTCTTGAAGACGCCACTGGAATCAACTCGGTTACTGGGAAACTGCGCTCCGCCAAAACTTTCAAAATGATCTGGCCCACCATTCCGGTTGCGCCCACTACTGCAATTCTCATAAATGCACTAACTTATTTAGAACCCTACAAAGCTAACCTTAATCCGCCGTATGAAAAGCCCCTTGTTGCGTCTCGCACTAACCTTTTTGATTTGCCTCATTTCTAACAGCATCTGTGGCCAATTCCACCGTGTTTCCGACTCCCTGACTTCGCCCAGCACTTCTTGGAGCGGGGATACTTCCTGGATGAACTTTTCGTCTGAAGGCCTGCGCTCGGCTGCGCCGAGCGCAGGATCCTTAACCTGGCGGCGCCCGAGCAAAGCAGGTCTTGGAGGGCAATGGCGCCTCGAGGTGACCATGGAATTCAATCCCTCGAGCTCCAACTTCTGCGAATTCCGGTTCTTAGAAAACAACGGAAACTACTACGCCATACAACTTGGCGGAACCTCTTCAGACAACTTAAGCTTGCTATTACACACGACCTATAAGGACACTGTTTTAGCAAACTTTCCTGAGTATGTAGACCATAGCAAGCCTGAGATAGCGTTAAAGATTGAGCGCGATACTGCAGCGAAATTTTCAGTATTCGATGCAGATTCGTTACTGTTCTCCTGCACGGACAGCACTCTTATGCGCAGCGAATCACTGAGCATCTACGCCCGCTACACCAGCTCTCGTGTGGATAAGTTTTTGTTTTCCACACTGCTCGCCGAAGGCTATGATTTTCCAGATACGCTTGGACCTAAAATTCTGAAATCCGACGTTATCGACCCATTTACCTTAGAAATTGAATGGGACGAATGGTGCCAAACGGCTGGAAGCACCAACGCATTCCTTCTCAAAAGCGGCGCATTCAGCGACACCTTAACCATTACCAACCACTACGACCAACTGTGGCATGCGGAAAGTACACGCCCGCTGCCTCAGGGAAGCTTTGACCTCCTGCTGCCTCCGGCAGAAGATGCGGAGAACAACCTAAGCTTTGGTTCAATCACTTCCCTTACCATTCAATATCCAGGACCTAAATCGTGCTGGATCACTGCGGTCCATCCCTTCGAGAACTACGGCGGCCATTTTATCGACTTGCAAAGTGAATTGGCCATAGAAAATGCCGAACTGACTGTGCTCGAAAAAGACGGCGATACCAAAGGATACTCGCTCGATATAGATAGCGGACTGAGCAGATTTTCGGCGCTAAAACTCCCGGAAGAAGGCGTGCTTATCATTGAAAAAGACGGTATAATCCTCACCCTTCAGCCCTATAGATTCAACTTTGAGCCCCATCAAGAAATGGGCGATTTCCTGCTCACTTCAGATAGCCTCACTGGCCTTTGGAGCCAATTCCACCCTGAACCTCTTTCCACCTACACACCTAGATGGTTAAATGTCGGCAGCCTTCCTTCTCAACAATCCACCCACTTTTACGCAGACCACCAAGGCAATTCCTTTGCCTGTTTTCCACACTCACTGTGGTCGTATATGAGCCTAGAATCTTCGGCAGCACTCGAATCCTATTACGATCCGCTAAGACCCTATCTACTTCCCATTGGCATTCCTCTACCCAAACATCTGGGAGATACCACTGTGCAATTCGAACCTGTTCAGTGGCCAGATACCTCACTCATTTACCTCTCAGAGATACACTTCAACCCAGACAGTCTCGAGGAATTCATCGAACTCTACAATCCACAAACTTTTCCTGTGATTCTCCAAGAACTTCAACTGGGAAAAAGCCCTGTAACTGGACTTTCCGATGTTGACCTAATAGATCTTGATATAGCCCCATTTAATGGGAGAGAAGTCTTATTTCCCCTCATTCTTTCGGACCAATTCCTCGCCATCCCCGCCCCGTTTTCGCTCCCCAATCAGAAGACTACTTTGGAGCTTATCGGTCCTTTCGGCAAACGTATTGATGCCATGACCTACGCTCCTTGGGATAATCCATTGTACGATAAACACAGTGCGGAACGCATTTCCTTTCAAGTTTCAGGGGCCGATTCTCTCAACTGGTCCCCGCACCATTTCATTCACTCCAATCCTAGTGAAGCTTCGCCAAATGCACCCAATTCCATTTCACATTTGAACCTTCTCCAACCTGATTTAAATATTGAACTGCTCCAGCCCAACATCTCCTTCGATCCCTTAAATTTCTCCCCAACAGCCTTGCTCCGCCTTCGTGTGGCGGCCGGCGCTGAACTCTCACTTTCGGTCCATACGGCCTCCGGCCGCCCCATCGCCTTCCCCATGGAAAAACAGCCCTTGAGCGAAGGGCTGCAGCAAGTCGAAATCAGGCCCTTTGATTGGAACGGGCAAGCGCCACATAGCGGTGTTTACTTGCTCATTGTTCGAGTGCGAGACAATACGGGACGGCAACGCAAAATATTCCCCTTGAGTGTGTACAATCCTTGATAAGTCATTACTTCAAAATTGGCTTAAAGACTGTACCTTTGCCTCGAACAAAAAGCGAACGCTATGAAGTTTGGTGTAATCACCTTCCCAGGGTCAAATTGTGACCAAGACATGATTTACGTATTGGAAACCATCATGGGTTACGAAGTAGTGAACCTATGGCACAAGGATACCGACCTGCAAGGGGCAGACTGTGTGGTACTCCCAGGTGGATTCTCTTACGGCGATTACTTGCGCTCGGGTGCCATTGCAAAGATGAGCCCTATCATGGGTAGTGTAATCGAATTTGCTAACAACGGCGGTTACGTTCTGGGCGTTTGTAATGGGTTCCAAATCCTTACAGAAAGCGGTTTGTTGCCTGGTGCATTGCGCCACAACAACAGCCACAAGTTCATCTGTAAAAATGTATTCATCAAGCCAGTGAGCAAGACCGCAGGCATTACTGCTGACCTTGACCACAGCCGCGGTTACAAGATTCCTATCGCACACGGCGAAGGAAACTACTACTGTTCTGCTGAAACATTGGCCGAGCTTAAAGCAAACGACCAAGTTCTTTTCCAGTACTCAACAGAAAGTGGTGAAGTAACTGAAGCGGAGAACCCGAACGGTGCTGTCGAAAACATCGCTGGTGTTTGTAACGCAAACAAGAACGTATTCGGTATGATGCCGCACCCAGAGCGCGCTGCAGATGCTGAGCTCAGCAACCAAGACGGTCTAGAGCTGTTCAAGAGCATGATTAGCCACATGGTGGTTGCTTAATTAGGTAAATTAAAGAGCTTCGGCTCCGAAGATTCAATCATAAAAAAACCCCCGGCCTCGCGGCCGGGGGTTTTTGTTTATCAAAGTTTCAGCGGTACTATTTGAGCATCACTGGAAGTGTTTCAATAACATCG
>DJCX01000110.1 GCA_002430755.1 Flavobacteriales bacterium UBA5939
CATGAAACTCAATTTCGAACCGTCAGTCCCGCCGCGAATTTTGCTCTTGCGCACCGGCAGACCTGCTGCTGCAATAGCCTTCTCTGCAAATTCGACCACGTGAGGATGCTTGTCCAGAACCTCTTTCATATTGCGGTACTGCTCGCTAATGATGACTTCATAACTCGTTCGCTTGACCGCCTTTGAGGCTTGCTTGGCCAAGGTGTTTAGTAGTGCCGCGTAGGGCTCCAAATCTTCTGTATCGAAAGACCTTAAGATCATGGTAATGCGTACCTCTTCTACCCCACCCGTTATCTCATAAGGATGAACAAAACCAGCTTCACCTTTGGTCGATTCTGGCGCCCACTCAGAGCGTGGCAAAGAGCCTAAAAATACACCTGCGGCCTTGAGCGCATTGCCCATTTTTTTATGAGCGTACCCAGGGTGGGTATTGGCACCACGGAAAATAATGGTTGCACCGTCCGCCGAGAACGTCTCGTCTTCTAACGAGCCCTTAGTTGCGCCGTCCATCGTATATCCAAAATCGGCCCCAAGTTTTTCAAGATCTACATGGTCTGCACCGCGTCCAATCTCTTCATCGGGGGTGAAAAGGATTTTCATTGCAGCATGCGGTCGATCCGATTTCATCAACAGTTCCGCTGCAGTCATAATCTCTGCTACACCAGCTTTATTATCGGCACCCAAAAGTGTGCTCCCATCAGATGTGATGATGGTATGCCCTTTCATTTCTTTCAAGGGGCCAAATTGCTTCGGAGTTAGGACGATTTCACCCTTCGGCAGATGGATCTCACCGCCGTCATAATCTTCGTGAAGAGTTGGAATTACCCCTGCGCCGGAATATTCTGGTGAGGTATCCATATGGGCACAAAAACAAACCGCTGGCTTATCCTCCGCACCGGCACTAGCAGGCACGGTTGCATAGACATATCCTTTATCGTCCATGTGCGCATCCTCCACACCCATCTCCAACAACTGCTGAACGAGCAATTCGCCCAAGTTTTTCTGTTTGGCTGTAGATGGCACTGTTGGCGAACTTGCGTCGCTTTGTGTATCAATTTGAACGTATTGTTTGAATCGGTCTAAAAGTGAAGGATACTTCATTGTAGTTAATTCTGATGCAAAGTTGATGGCGCAAAAACAGTGCGCACTATGGTTTCAATAAGTATACGTAGATCAAGCATTAGCGACCAATGCTCGACGTAGTAAATATCTGCTCGAATTCTCGCTTCAAGCAACTGCTCGTTTGCTGCACTATCGCCCCCGCGTAAACCACGAGTTTGGGCAAGGCCCGTGAGGCCAGGTTTGGCCCAATGGCGCACTTTGTAACCGCCGATTTTTTTGGCATATAAAATGCCGTCACCCGGCGTGTGTGGACGAGGACCGACTAATGACATTTGACCTAAAAGAACATTTATGAGCTGTGGAAGCTCGTCTACCCCAACCTTTCTCATCCAAGATTGCAAAGCATTGCTCGTGCCGTTCGCGCTTAATGTGCGCAGCTTAAGCACAGTAAATTTTTTGCCTTCCAATCCTTCACGAGATTGCATAAAGAATGGATTACCAGCTCCAGTAAGCACAAGAGCAAGGGCAAAAAGAGGAAGAGCCCACGATAAAACAGTGGCAATAAATAGTACCGAGAAAATGATGTCAAAAATGCGTTTTATCCCCTTGTTGGTCCAATTAGATAAGGGCTCTTTGCGCTCAGAGAAGAGTGGAATACCTTCGAGGGATTCTAGGAAGAGTTCACCAGCATAATTGGCACCCATTTCTGGCAAAAATCTAAATCTCATGCCGTGTTCCATGGCGTATTGCTGGACGGCCGCGTACTCATGAGAGCTCGGCGAATAGCCGCATATAATGTCCTGAACGTTACGAACGTTTTCACCATCAAGTTT
This sequence comes from Flavobacteriales bacterium UBA5939, assembly GCA_002430755.1. Lineage (GTDB taxonomy): Bacteria > Bacteroidota > Bacteroidia > Flavobacteriales > Schleiferiaceae > UBA10364. The sequence continues at coordinate 1,896 of DJCX01000110.1, forward strand.
ATTGGAATCGACCGTTCCCGCGTAACGCCAACCTAATTCTGGTCGGACAGCTACTAAATTCACTAGTGCCTCTGTGGTAGCGTGCGTGCCCGCGATAATAAAATTTCGCTGCCATTTACCCTTAGCCATTTGGTTGCGTAAGAATTGGACAAAAATCAAACGGTAGATTATTACACTAGCGTAGAAAAGACTGAAATAGGTCGCTAAAAACAAACGGCTGTAGTAATAACCCTTTAAGCCAACCACAATTATTGCGAGTATGGCCATCTGTCCTAGTGCACCACGGACGACATTGGCCAATACATTGCGCTGCTCCAAACCACTGGTGTAAGAGAACATGCCCGCCCAGCGTCCAGCACCGTACCAACTCACTAAGGTGAGCACGAGAAGCTGTAGGTAGTAGTTGTAGTATTCCGGATTCGAAATGCGTAGATCGTCAAACCGCCACAATCCTATAACCACAAAGAGGGTCAGGAGTAACGCACCGTCTAATAACAGTGTGCCTAATCGAAATATTTGAGAACTCTGATTCTGCATTTTTCTTCGGCCAAAAGATACTTACTTTTACGACGATGAGCACTACCCAAACTCCCATAGTCTATGCAGACGGTATAGGACCAGATCGAGCAGCCTTGTTGGCAGAGGAGTTTGGCATTCGAACTACAGCACAGTTTCTTGAACATTACCCGTTTAGATATGTCGATAAGACACAGTTTTATTCAGTCGCTCAGCTGACCGCTGCCCCTGTAGAAGTACAGGTCAAAGGTCAGATTACCAAGATTGAAGAAGTGGGACCACCACGTCAAAAAAGGCTCGTGGCGACCTTTACGGACGGTACCGGATTCATCGAGCTCGTTTGGTTCAAAGGTGCAAAATGGATTCGCCGCTCCTTGAAACTAAATACCCCTTTAGTGGTTTTTGGAAAGGTGAATGCATTCAATGGCAAGAAGAGCATCCCTCATCCAGAAATCTCAGCCCCAGCGCTCAGTAGTGAGACCCAATCTGCCCTTGAACCGGTGTACTCAACCACCGATAAGCTCTCCAAGAAAGGCTTGAATTCTAAGGGTATAGCTAAAGTAATGAAGGCTTTACTCCGCAAAGAGCTGGAGCAAATCCAAGATCCATTCACCGCAGAATTTGCCAAGGAGCACGGCGTTGTTTCAAAGAAACAAGCGCTCTATTGGATTCATTTTCCCAGCTCTCGTGAGCACTTGGAGGCGGCCAAAAAGCGAATCAAATTTGAAGAGTTTTTCTTCCTTCAACTCACGCAGCTCAGAAACAAACTGCGAAATAAAAGTGCCATTAAAGGCTACCCTTTTGCAGAAGTCGGTCAAACCTTTTTAAACTTTTACAACAACCACTTACCCTTTGAGCTTACAAACGCTCAGAAACGAGTGGTAAAGGAAATACGCGCGGATGTAGCCACAGGAGCACAAATGAACAGGCTGGTTCAGGGAGATGTAGGCTCGGGTAAAACGATTGTTGCTTTATTAGCGATGCTGCTTGCCATCGACAACGGCTTTCAGGCAGCCCTTATGGCGCCAACGGAAATCCTTGCAACGCAACACTACCAAGGACTTAAAGAGCTCTGTGAACCCGCAGGAATTACCATTGAGCTATTGACAGGTTCTACGAATAAAGCCGATCGTGCTTCGATACACCAGCGCCTTCAAAGCGGCGAACTGCATATTTTAATCGGCACACATGCTTTGATTGAGCCCACAGTGAAATTTGCCAATTTAGGACTCGCGGTGATCGATGAACAACACCGTTTCGGCGTAGCGCAGCGTGCCAAACTGTGGAAGAAAAACGAACATCCGCCACATGTGTTGGTCATGACGGCTACCCCAATCCCTAGAACTCTTGCCCTCAGCCTTTATGGGGATTTAGACATAAGTGTGATTGATGAACTTCCTCCGGGTAGAAAGCCAATTACGACGCACCACCTTTATGAAAAAAACCGGTTAAAGCTGAACGGATTCATGCAGCGTGAAATTGCCAAAGGACGCCAGGTGTACATCGTTTTTCCGCTCATCGAAGAAAGTGAAAAATTAGACTTGAAGAATCTTCAAGAGGGCTATGAGCAATTGTTGCGCGATTTCCCAAGGCCGCAATACCAAATTGCCGTAGTGCACGGCCGTATGAAACCGGAAGAGAAAGAAGGCGAAATGCAGCGATTTGCCTCAGGCAAAGCCCACATACTCGTCGCTACTACCGTCATTGAGGTAGGTGTGAATGTACCAAACGCATCTGTAATGGTCATTGAAAATGCAGAGCGCTTCGGGTTAAGTCAGTTGCATCAATTGCGCGGCCGTGTTGGTCGCGGAAGCGAAGAAAGTTTCTGTGTTTTGGTC
>DJCX01000116.1 GCA_002430755.1 Flavobacteriales bacterium UBA5939
ACTCACGGCTTTGAACATGCTCTAGCTGTTCCGCCAATGGGTGTACTTCTTCCCAGCCAAAGCCTAATTTCTCGACCAAAAAGGTTTCCCACAAACGGTGCTTTCTCAAAATATGCTTGGCCAGTGCTAGTCCGTCCGAAGTAAGCTTTACGCCTTTGTACGGAATAACCTCAGCAAGGCCCTTGGCAGCCAATCGCTTTACAGCCTGGGTGGCAGAGGGACCCTTTGCGCCAACGCGCTGCGCTAACGCACCATTAGATACCGCTTCACCGCCGCCTAAATGATACAAGGCTTTGATGTAATTTTCTTCGCTTTCTGAGTGAGTTTTCACCTTGGCTATAAATAGTTTTAGGCAAAACTAAACCTTTGTGTCCACATGCACAACAAGCCCTTAAGGATATCTTGAAAGAAGAATGTACCTTGCACTTCGTGAAGCAGAACACTTACTTTATTTCCGACCTACACCTCGGTGCACCATCCCTCGAGCAAAGCCAGCAGCGCGAACGGAAAGTCGTAGATTTTTTAAAGTCTATTCAAGACGATTGTGCGACGCTTTACATCGTTGGCGACCTCTTCGATTATTGGTTTGAGTACAAAAGAGTTGTTCCTCGTGGTCATACTCGCTTGCTCGGCACCCTGGCAACCATGGCTGATAAGGGCATGAAGCTGCATGTTTTCACGGGCAACCACGACCTTTGGATGACAGATTACCTTGAAGAAGAGTTGGGTGCCACAATCCATCATCAGCCCTTCAAGGTTCAATTAGGTACGGGCCAATTTTACATCGCACACGGCGACGGGCTAGGACCCGGCGATCTGAAATACAAGACGATTAAACGCATCTTCACCAACCCGCTTTGTCAGTGGTTGTACAGACGGCTTCACCCCAATTTCGGGGTCGGTTTCGCTGCACGGATGTCGCGCACCTCACGAAATTCTCAAAGTGAAGACGATCATGCCTTCCTAGGAGACAAAGAGCGCCAGCTCCAACACAGTCTCTCAGTTCTTGAAAATGAAAACATCGACTTTTTCATCTACGGACACCGACACCACCTCAAAGATTTACCGATCACCCGAGAGCGAAAGGATGGCACTAAAATTGACTCTAGATACGTTGTATTGGGCGATTGGATCACTTTAGATTCATTTGCCAAATGGGACGGAACCACCTTAACAACTTCAACCTACTCCCCTGAACAATGAAAAAACTATTTCTTCTTGCAGCCCTCACCATAGGTCTGTCAGCGAGTGCTCAAGACTACAAAGGACATTACGGCATCGGACTTGCAGTAGGCGAGCCGAGCGGTTTTAGCATCAAGAAATTCAACAATTCCAGCGAAGCTTTCCAGTACACCGTTGGCTACAGCACTGGGCAAAACTCAGGCATCAACCTTGGCGTTGATTTTCTACTACACAACTACGACTACATCAGTGCAGAGCGCGGATCCATTCCGTTGTATTACGGACTAGGTGTCCACGTAAAAAGCTACGAAAACGAGAACCAAATCTATGCTCGCGCACCACTAGGTATCGCCTATGAACTCCACGATTTACCGTTGGATATTTTCTTTGAATTCTCTCCAGGACTCGCAGTCGTTCCAACCCCGAGCTTGGTCATGAACTTTGGTATCGGTGGACGTTTCTACTTTGATATTAAACGCGCTGTGGAAAAGCTCGATGAAGCTATTTAATCACAATGCAACTAAATAAAAAAGCCCGAGCTCACGCTCGGGCTTTTTTGATTTAAAATCGGCTTTGCGAATTACTTCGCTGCAGCATATTTCTCAGCAACTACATCCCAGTTCACAACATTCCAAAATGCTGCGATGTAATCTGGACGACGGTTCTGGTAGTTCAAGTAGTACGCATGCTCCCACACGTCCAAGCCCATGATTGGTTGACCGCCACAGCCTACGCCTGGCATCAACGTGTTGTCTTGGTTTGCAGAAGAACAAACTTCCAACTTACCGTCTTTAACACACAACCAAGCCCAACCTGATCCGAAACGAGTCGCAGCAGCAGCATTGAATTTTTCCTTCAAGCCGTCCAACGAGCCAAATGCTTCGTCAATAGCCGCTGCCAAATCGCCTGTTGGAGCACCGCCGCCGTTTGGAGAAAGTACTTCCCAGAACAAGCAGTGGTTGTAGTAACCGCCACCGTTGTTACGGATGGCTGCATTGTCTGAATGATTTGCAAGCAACTCTTCGATAGACTTGCCTTCCATATCTGTTCCTTCAACAGCTGCGTTGAGCTTTGAAGTGTATCCTGCGTGGTGTTTCCCGTGGTGGATTTCCATGGTACGTGCATCAAAGTGCGGCTCTAGCGCATCGTGTGCGTACCCCAATTGTGGTAATTCAAATGCCATAATGAGTAGGGTTTTTGTAGTTATTTACGGCTAAGTTAACGCAAAATCGGCCCATCTGTTTTAACTTACGATTATATCCGCATATCCAATTCCTATGAGCTCCACTTCAAGCGCATCACCGCTTACTGCAAAAGCACCGTTTCTGGTGCTCGATGCGTCCGCAGGGTCGGGAAAAACCTACAGCCTCGTTCAACACATATTGATGAATGCGCTGCGCCCCACAAACATGCCGGGGGCCTACCAAAAAATCCTGGCAATCACCTTCACCAACAATGCCGCGGATGAAATGAAGGCGCGATTATTAAAGCAGCTTCTAGAGTTCAGCAATGAAGAGTCGCCCGCCAAGAATGCGTTCTTTAAACCCATTTGGGAAGCGCTCGATTTGTCGCCTGAAGAACTTCAAATTCGCGCGTCAGCGGGAGCTAAACACATGCTCCATAATTACTCTACGCTGCACGTAGGAACCATTGACCAGTTCACACACCGATTGGTTCGCACCTTTACACGAGACTTAGAACTAGACGACAATTTTGAGGTTCGGCTAGACCTTGATGCAATGATAACCGAAGCCCTCGACGCGCTCTACAGCTCCCTTGGAGAACAGCACGAACTTCGTGAAGCGCTTGTAGCTCTTGTTCGAGATCGCATGAATCGAGACAAGAACCACAATCCCGATTACGACCTTAAAAAGGAAGGAAAAAACAGTTTTAACGAAGACCATTGGCAGTACTTAGAAAAGCTTCCTGAGCCCAAACGCTTGATTGAAATTCAACGAGAATTGAATGCTGAAATTTCAACCATTTGTGAAACCGGTCGAACCCTTTCAGATGAAGCACAAAAAATCCTTAAGGATGAGGGGATAGAGGAAACTTTAGTGCATAAGAAAAATGTCAAGAGTCAAATTCTCACCAAATGGCGCAAACTCCACCTCCATCCCTTGGACGCTGGTAAGAACGTTTGGAAATCACATGTAAAAGGAGGAAACCATGCATGGGAAGAATTCTTGGCTAAGGCTAAGCGTTTTGAAGACGAAAACAAACACGCTTTAATTCTTCTTAAAGAAGCTACTTCTAAACTGCAAAACTTGGCAGCGACTAAAGCTTTATTGGAAAAGTTTGAGGAATTGCAAAAGAGCCAAAATACCATGCCGCTCAGTGCGTTCAATAAGCTGATTGCTGAGGAGCTCGAAAAAGAACCCGCGGCCTTCATCTATGCCCGACTTGGTGAAAAATATTGGCACTTCTACATCGATGAATTTCAAGATACCTCCGTCGTACAGTTTAACAACTTGCACCCACTCATAGAGCATTCGTTAACTAAGGACGAACACAGCAACAGCGCTCTTATTGTTGGGGACGCCAAACAAAGCATTTATAGATGGAGAGGGGGAAAGGCAGAGCAATTCATGAAGTTGGTCGACAACGAGCACCTCATTAACCGTTTTGAAGGACATCCGGAAGGACACGAACTCTACGCTCGAGATACCCTGAGGCTTGAACGAAACTTTAGAACACATGGAGCTATTGTCAATTTCAACAATGCACTGTTTTCCTCACTCAATACAGATCTAGGGCTCGAGACACATAAAGACGTGTATTCTAAAGAACGTGTCCATCAAACACCACATAAAAACGAGGATAAGGGCGAAGTACGCGTTGACGTATTAGAAGCAGATAATGCAAACGAACTGAAAGAGATCGCTTGTGAAAAAACCGTTGAGCGCATAGAAGAACTCGCCAGTCGAGGTCACGCTTATTCGGACATTGCTATTCTCGTTCGAGGAAATGCTGACGGTAAAAGAATCGCTAACTTTTTAACTCAAAAAGGATACCCTGTTCTTAGCGCGGATAGCCTTGTGTTGAGCAATGCGCATGAAGGACGACTTATTCATGCCGCTTCTAAGCTCTACCTCAACCATCTGGATAAAGAAGCCCGATTTGCCTTGGCACACGCCTTAGTTCGTCAAGGAAAAATTCCTGCCGATAAAGGCTTTGCGTTTGAAAGAGCTGTTGTCGATAAAGGGGTTGGTGCACTCATTTCAGAATACCCTCTGGCGGCACAACTACTGGCGCCTGCAGAAAGTCTATTCGATTTCGCCGTGAGAACATTTGATGTTTTTGGCTACCTCGATGGTGCAAATGCTATGGTGGATGCCTCTCTTGATCTCGTCTATGAATTCCAGAGCAGGGAGGGAACCTTTGCCACCCTGCCGGCATGGTGGGAAGAACAAGCAAAGAAGAAGAATGTCGAAGCGCCTGAAAGCACACCCTCTATAAAAGTGATGACCATTCACAAGAGTAAAGGCCTGGAATTTGAGCACGTAATTGTTCCATTTGACATCAACTTCAAACCAGACAGCTCCGAACAATGGCTCGACTTCCCGCTTCATGATGAGTTGGAAAAAATGCCCATCACTTATAAAGACGATCACAAAGAACTCTTTGAAACGGATCAAATTCTGGAACTTGATACCAAAGACCGCTTTGACTGGAT
>DJCX01000050.1 GCA_002430755.1 Flavobacteriales bacterium UBA5939
CCATAGCGGTCCAAACCCATCACAGCGATCCATTGCAAAGGCGCCCAACCGTTTGGGGCATCCCATTGTTGACCACTGTTTATCGGAGTAGTTAAAAGTCCACCAGTTTCCAGTAATTGAGGGAGGTGCTGTTCTACGGTAAATGTCGCTTGGTCGGCGGTTGCTGCACCCACAAAGAGCGGGTAGAACACCGCGGCGCTCACAGCGCCGGTGCCGGCACCACTTCTTAGGCCAATGTCTTGGAAGCCGTCTACGGTAAAGAACTCTGTTTGAAGCTTGAGTTTCCGCTCATAGGCGGCATCCTCGTAGACCTTATTTCCGGTGAGGTTGAACAGGAGTTCTTCTAGGAATAGAAGGAGTGAGTTGAGGTCGACTGGCGCAATGTCCATGGTATGAATGGTGCCTAGGTCCATGGGATCTGTCAACCACCGGGATGAGAAGTCCCAACCGCTTTCGCAAGCAGCACGCAGGTGCTGGAAGAAAAGCGGGTGTTCTTCGGCGTGCCCCTCCCATTCTAGATCAGTACGGTACATTTCGATGCGGGGCGAGTTTCCGGCGTCCCAATATGTGGTTTTTCCCTCTTCATTGCGGTACTCGGTGGACCAGAAGGCATATTCCTTTTCGAGTGCCGGTAGATAGCGATCGTAAACGTCCATGGGCTCCTCCGCAGATTTGGCATAGGCATCAACCATGAGCGCAAAGAAAGGGGGCTGGGAGCGCGATAGGAAGTAGGTGCGGTTGCCGTTGGGAATGTGTCCGTAGGTATCTATAAAGTGGGCAAAGTTGTCCAGCAGGTCACCCACCCAAGAGCGGTGCCCATGTGCGAGTAGGCCTAATTGTGTGAAGTAGCTGTCCCAATAATAGACTTCTTGAAACCTGCCTCCAGGCACGATGTAGGAGTGTGGAAGGGGAACTTTCGTGCTGAGCACATCTGTAGGGTCAGCACTGCGGTGCAGATAAGGCCATAGCGCTCTGATGTGTTCCTCGGGTGAACGGTTAGGGTCAGCAGCAAAATCGACCTCTACGGATTGGGCGGGTTGGAAGTGTTTTTCGAAGAAGGACTTTAGATTAAAATTGGTCCCGGATTTTTCGTCGTTGTAAAGGGCAAGAACCTCGTCTATGGGAGTAGTGAGTTCTGCATCGCTGATGTGTTTCTCGTCTTCCCAGATGCCACTAGTGTGCAAATCGACAAAGAGTTCGCCAAGAAGTTGATCAATCGTATTCACCTTTAGAATTTACGCTTTCTTGGTCAATCTTCTCAACACAAAGACAGCGACGAGTAGGAGGGTCATGGGTACCAAGGTGAAGTAGAATGCACCGCCACCCAATCGCTCAAAAAAGTAGGCAGTGATTCGAGAACCTAGGGTGCCGCCCGTAGCAGAAAACAGCACGATAAGGCCGGTCATTGGGCTGTGCATTTTCTTGGGTAGAGCACTGAGCACTACGCTGTTTAATAGCGGGTAGATGGGTGCAATGAAGAGTCCTACTAGTGGGAAGATAAAGGCGAGTACAGGCAGGCCAAAGATCATGGCAGCATCATGACTTATTTCGCGGTCTAGCGCCTGTGGGAGGACAAAGGCGACCATGAGCATGGCTCCGATAATCGAACCTGAGATGACAAGGGTCCAGTGGAAGCGCTCGCTTAATTGGCCACCGAGGATTCTACCTAAACCTAGGGTAATGGCAAGGATACTGGCCATACGAATACTGTTGCTTTCGCTTAGTGCCAAGACCTTCTCATTAAACGTAGGTAACCAAGTCATAATGCCCTGCTCTACCATCACGTATAGAAAGGCAGAGAAGACGAATACGACGACTAAAAGCTTAGCGATTAGTCCAAGCATAGCAGAAAACTCTTCGCTCAGGGGCGTACTATTTTCCTCTTTTGGAAGCTCAGGAATGCGCGCAAGGAAGGCTACGGCCACTAGAACTAAACCTGTGAGTAGGAGGTATACGTTGAGCCAAGCGCTTGGGTCTGTTTCGCTGTTGAAGGCAGGGAAAAGGAAGTAGGCCAAGGCGATACCGAACATAAAGGTTCCTTCCACGGAACTCATCAGTGCATTGTGTTCTTTTTCTCCGGAGGTCACCTCGCCGATAGACCCGTATACTGCAACCTTGATCAGGGCAAATGAAGACCCAACAATGGCAAATAGGATTTGAGAAGAAACAAAGCTGTTTCCTGCCCACATCTGAATCAAACCCAGCGAGGTAATAGACAGCGCAATGACCATGATTTTCTTGTAGCCGATGCGAGGGACAAAGCTGGCAATGAGGAAGGAGACTATGGCAACAGGCATGTCCTTGAAGAGTTCAAGGGTGCTGGCCTGCACTTCGCTCACGCCATAGTTGTTAATGCTTTTTAGGATGACGATTCCTACACTGTTCAGTAGGATGGCGTACACAAAAAAGTTGATGTGCAATGCCCATTTGAACGGCTTATTCATCTCCGGTATAGGTCGTTAAGTTGGCATCTAGGTAGGCCCCTAAGGTGCGCCCTTGGCTCACGCCAATCTCGATAGCCGGCATGTAGTGAATGCCGCCGTACAATCTCGAAATAGCAGCTTCATCAGAGGCCGCGGTGAAGCTTTCGTAGGAGCGGTCAGGAAGTCCGTATACGCGTTCTGTAGAATCTTGGAAGGCAAAGTTCTCACCAAAGACGCCCGTGAGCATCACACCGGCAGCACCGGAAATCACACTGTGCCCCGAGGTATACTCCGGGAATGGAGGCGTTTGCAGCAGCGGGGTCCAATTCTCGTCAAAATTCTCATTAATCACTGTCTCTGGGCGAACTAATTCTGAACGGTACTTCTCGTCCCAACAGGAGATGAAACCGTCAAACAGTCCCGTAGCAGCGCGCAAGTGTGCATTGATGGTAGTACCGTAATCTGCTTCTGCCTTGCGACAAGCAATGCCTGTAATGCCCATCCAGTGACCTCCTGGAGTGATCTTTTTTGTCGCCAGCATCACGTGACCGCGGTGCACACTTACATACGGGTTACAATCCCAAAACTGTGCAATAGCTTCCTGCTCTGGAGTTAGGTTGTTCACGGTATGGTAGACCTCCATGAGGTCTTTGTAGAATTTCGAGGCGGTATCCAGAGAAGGCGTTGGAGGCGGAACGGGTTTGAACATCTGTGCGCTGTCCATGACAAGCGTACGAATGTTTCTCCAGTGCGGCTCAATACCGTCCATGTAATCCGGAGGCGTTGGCTTCCAGCGCATCGGGTCGTCGTTGATCTCGTATTTAGTAAACGTGCGGCTTTGGTTGTAGTTATCACCCTGGGCCCAATTCAATACAGCATCTGCCACGCGTTGTCCGTAGGCGCGGCTAACGGCGATGGCTTCATCGCTGTGGTGCTCACTCATCTTTTCGAACAAGCCGTCCATGTGTGCCTGCATGCGGTCTTCTGAGAAAATCAAGGCCTTACCGACCACCCCCAAGGCATGGAGCGAAGCCAATTCGGGCACGTAATGTTCATCCGTTGGTGCCGGTTCGACCGTTGGGAATTCGTGGAATTGACCTGCGAGAGAACGGTAATCTGTATGGCTTTGCGCCACTACTTCGTAAGCCGCTGCGCCAGAGTAGGCATATACTCTAGCGGCTACTGGTGGCGAGAAAATATCGTGCACCAAGATGTCTGTGATTGCTTGATAGGCGTTCTGAAGATCACGTGAATAGTCGTTGTACGGCTCCTTCGGACCTTGGCAAGAGGTCGCGATAAAGGCGCTTAAAGTGAGTGTTAGTAGAAGTCGTTTCATGTGTTGTTGTGTGATTAACAGTCGCAGAAATAGCGTGCAAGGCCAGTTTCAAAGGAGATATCCGTGGTGTCTGCGGCTTTCGGAAGCAGGATCCAGTTGAAGCTGAAGTTGTCGCATAACAGTTGGTTGCACTGGGTTTCATCGACGGTTTTAAGGGCATAACGCCATCCTTCGGGCGTACTAGTTAGTTTCAGGTAATTCGTAGCGAGGCAGCTGATTTCAGTTGAGAAGCCAATCAAAGTGTATTGGTCAAAATCGATTTCAGGATACACGCAGTATGGGCATTCTTCATCACGCGAAAACTGGGTGAGTGCATCATACGCGCTGTCGCTTCGAATGATGAAGGGCTCAAAAAGCGGAAGGTTTGGATCAAATTCTGGCGTCAGTAGAACAATGTTGGTCTGCTCTAAATCGGTCGTGAAGTCGTAGGTTTCGAACTCGGCATAGAGATCGGTCCATTCACATTCTGGATCCAAGGTACATGAGCCTAGCAACGTCGTGCTAATTAAGGCAAACAAAAGAAAATTTCGCATCTCGCTAAAATAAGGAAAACCCCTCTATAAATCACCCGTATAAAGCAAGGCAGCGCCGTCGTTTTGAAGGAGTACGAGGCCCTTGGGAGTGGAAATAAGCTTGGCCGTTGAGCCCCGCAAGATAAAGGGCGCATCGCTACACAAAGGCCCGGACGATCCGTAGGTCAAAAAGGCTCCGCAGAAGCTCTCTTGGGTACCGATAGAGGTGTGCATGTTATCTGCGCCGCCGCACAGCAATAGACCGCGCTCCGTGGTAATAGCCGCATTGATGGGTGCCTGCTGTGCAGCAGAAGGCAACTCAAGTTGTACCCAGCCGCTGTCGCTAGAGACGAGCAATGCACTGCCTGTAAAACCAACGCTAAGTGGTTCAACACCAGCTAGGGCATCCCCAAACATTTTTTCAAACGGTACCCCAGAGAATGTTCTGTTCTTCAGATAATCCTTGCGGTACTTGACGCTTTCTTTGATGAGTTCGTCACGACCAAATAATGGATAACGCTCGCCTTGGTTCACGTAACTGTACAGGAAGTCGCGGTTCCCATTACCGTCTAGATCCGTGATCCATAATTCTATAGGGTCCTTAGGGTTTACAGCTATACCGTGATTTTGGCCCACCCCGCCGGCAAAAATTTCTGCGGAACCGTCGTGGTCTAAATCGGCCACGTATACCGAGCGCCACCAGCCGTTTTCGCTTAAGGACTGAACCTTGCTGTTACTATGAATGCTTTTAATCGTTCCCCAGTCTTCTGCGACAATGAGCTCGTTGGTACCGTCACCGTCTAGATCTCCTGTAGTGGCATCGGTAATCATGCCTAATTCAGCGGTCCATGACGGCTGTCCCTTTTCAAACCAACCGTCATTGGTTCCGTAATACACTGCGTGCGAAGGTGCGGCACCGTAATCGTTCCAAACGGAACGCTCGCCAATGAAAATATCGTCGATTCCGTCTCCGTTAAGGTCTAAAATGGCCACACATGAGGCATTGGTTCCTTCTTCACTCAGAGAAATACTCGGCTTTTCTGAATCAAAATAGATGCGGTCTTGTTGACGCGTTGAATTATTGGGCATTTGACTGCTTCCAGTGACCACCACTAGGCCTTGCTGTCCGGTGCTCAGTGTTACAACTGCTGCATCGACATCTTCGTGCGCTCTATCGGCCCACAAAAGTGTGGTATCTAAAGTTTGGAGATCGGCCCAGAGCGGCGCTTTACCCGTACTTCCGCCCACAAACAGCTTTCCGTTGAAATAGGCGCCTGCAGGACCCAATTCGTCGGTGCCTTGAATCAACAGCGGGGTTTCGACAAAGCTGGTGTACGCATCTTCTTTATGTCCGAAGGGCAAAGTATCTAAAGGAGCAACAACACGGCTTTTGTTCACGGTCTCTAAACCATCAACGGCCATGCCTTCGCCGGGACGAAGTGGGTTGTGTTCACCAGGAAGTAAGGTGTAGGCTTCTGCAGTTCCATTTGGCCACTCAACAATGATACCCCCTCCAAAGTCGTCCACATTTTTACGGGTGGAGCTGTGACTGAGCCAGGACCGTGTACCAAGGTTCCAATGAGATTTTGCGCCAAGGCGCTTTCGGTAGCGCACGCTGTAACCGCCAAAGTCAACAGTTGTGGCTGCAGTAGCGATGACATTGCGGTAGAGGTGCGCACGGTCGTCTAGGTTGTTAATGACGAGATCGAGTTTACCGTCGTTGTCAAAATCGGCTACGGCAGAACCGTTGCTGGTGCCTTTGAAATCGAGGCCCCAGCTTTTGCTGGTTTCCTCCATCCCATCATGTGTGCCGCGGTAGGCGCGATTACTCACGAGTCCCGAGGGCATCTGACTGTAGATACTTTCGTCGGACTTTGCTACGCCTTCGCCGCTGGAGAGGAATTGAATGTAATCTAGATCGTTTGGACGCCGCTTAATTCCGTTAGTTACGTACAGGTCTTTGTATCCATCTCCGTCGAAATCCTCGAGCAAGACACCCCAAGACCAATCGGTGCTTTCAACCCCGAGGAGTGGGGCAACGTCTTCAAATACAGGTAAGGCCATTCCTTTGGAAGCCACACTGCCGCGCTGTAGGTGCGCACTGTTTTTAGGAAACTGTTCGACATACCCTTGCGAGCGCTTGTATTTATGAATATGGAACGGCTCAGCACCCAACGCATTTTTGCGCTCTACCTCGTCCCAAGGCTTCATGTCCAGGGTGAAGAGGTCGGTCAAACCATCTCCGTTGAGGTCGCCCGCATCCACGCCCATGGTGAATTTCGAATTCGTCTGAAAGCTTTCGTCTGTGGCCAATTCAAACCCCTCGCCAGCGCGATTTAGATACAGGTAATCGTTCTCGTGAAAATCGTTGGCGACAAA
>DJCX01000005.1 GCA_002430755.1 Flavobacteriales bacterium UBA5939
GCAGAATTGTCCCTGGATGACGACGTGAGTAAATCATTTATGGAGCAGATTCAGCGCGGGTTGCGCAATCGACGTGAAGGTGATTTGGTTCGATTCGTTTACGATAAAACCATTAGCGATTCAACATTAAAGCGCTTGGTCGAAGGATTGGAGGTGAGTGCACTCGACACTCTTATTCCAGGTGGACGCTACCACAATAAGAAGGATTTAATGCGCTTTCCAAACATGGGGATACAAGAGCTTGAGTACAAGCGACTGCCTCAAGTGCCTCATCCGAGTATAGATATTGATCGCAGCATTTTTAAAGCCATTAAAAAGCAAGACATAATGCTGTTCACGCCCTATCACGATTTTGGCAACGTCATTCGTTTGCTTCGGGAGGCGGCGATTGATGAAAAAGTACGGGAGATTAAGGTGACACTCTATCGTTTGGCTGATGATAGCCAGATTATCTCTGCGTTGATTAATGCGGCTAAAAACGGGAAGAAGGTCACGGTATTTATAGAACTTCAGGCTCGATTTGACGAGGCCAATAACATCCGATGGACCAACCGCCTCAGAGGTGAGGGTATTAAGGTAGTTTCCGGTGTGCAAGGCCTTAAGGTGCATTCAAAATTGACTCTTATACGAAGAGACGAGGGCAAAGAGAAGCTTGTGGATTACTGTGTTATCGGAACTGGAAATTACCACGAAGGCACAGCTAAGGTCTATACAGATTATCATCTGATGACCAATGATAAGCGCATCGCAAAAGAAGCTCGGAAAGTATTCCAGTTCATTGAAAGCCCATATAAACACTATGCCTTTAAGCACTTGTTGGTTAGTCCGAATACGACGCGTTCGGGATTAGAGGAATTGATTGATCGAGAGATAGCAAACGCAAAAGCGGGAAAGAAGGCCGAATTCTGGGTGAAGATTAATTCTATTTCTGACCACGGGATGATCAATAAACTCTATGAGGCAAGCGATGCAGGGGTTCAGATACGCATGGTCGTGAGAGGCATTTGCTGTTTGGACATGTCACATCCAAAAGCAAGAAATATTTCTTCTGTAAGCATCGTTGGGAGGTTTTTGGAGCATACTCGTGCTTTTTGTTTCCACAACGACGGAAATCCCAAGTATTACATTTCATCCGCCGACTGGATGGGCAGGAATTTGAACGGCAGGGTGGAGGTCACTGTACCTATTTACGATCAATCTATTCGACGCCAATTGCGTGATCACTTCGATATTCTTTGGAAAGACAATTCTAAATCACGAATTTTCGACGCTCAGCAGCAAAACAACTACCGCATGCTTCACGGCCCCAAGATTAAGGCACAGGAGGAGTTGCACGGTTATGTGAGAAATATGCTGCGTAAAGGATAACTCATGATAGTAACGAAACTAGGTGCTATTGATATCGGTTCGAATTCGGTCCGATGTCTCATTGTCAATGTGATTTATAAAGACGGGTATACGCACTATAAGAAAGTGAATATGATTCGGTTGCCCGTACGATTGGGTCAGGACGTGTTTAAATACGGAAAGATCCGAAAGGTAACTCGTGACCGATTCTTAGAAGGTATGAAGGCCTACGAGCATTTATTGTCAGTGCACGGCGTCCAAGACTTTAGAGCAGTGGCGACATCTGCAATGCGTGAAGCTAAAAACGGTCGTCAGATCGTGAATAGAGTCCTTCGGAAAACGAGTATTCAGATTGAAACAATTAGCGGTAAAGAAGAAGCACGTCTGGTCTTTTCGAGCAAACTCTACGACACCATCAATGCAGATGTTAGTAATTTCATTTACATTGATGTTGGTGGTGGGTCAACTGAAATATCCATCATAGAAGGCAAACAAGTTTTGAGGTCCAAATCTTTTAAAGTAGGTGGTGTTCGTTTGATGAACGAGCTTGTTGAACAAGGTGAATGGACGAGGATGCAACGTTGGTTAGAAAAACATGCAGCACCATTGAAAGACAAGGCCGCCATAGGTGCGGGGGGTAATATCAATAAACTACATAAGCTGAGTTTGAAACCGGTTACCGAAGCCCTAAGCTATGAATATGTGGATGGGCAGCGTACCTTTATTGAAGGGCTAGATGTCGAGCGTAGAATTACAGAAATAGGTCTGAATTTTGACCGTGCAGACGTCATCACCTTTGGATTAGAGATTTACCTAAAAGCCATGCAATGGTCAAGATGTGGCCGTATTTACGTGCCTAAAATAGGGGTAAGTGACGGTTTGATTCGCGATTTGTACCACAAGGAATTCAGAGCCCAAATAGAACAATAGGTGCATTGATGAGTTAATAGATAAGCTCAATCAAATTCACTTTTCTGGTAAGAATCATCTATATATTTTTGACCCTTAAAATTTAGAAACATGGCAGTACAATTAGCAACAGATGCAGACTTCACACAGATCTTAAATGATAACAATCGAGTAGTGGTGAAGTACTTTGCAGATTGGTGTGGCGCATGTAAAATGTTTGCCCCGAAATATAAAAGAGTAAGTAACGAAGAAGGCTACGGCGATGTAGTGTTCTTGGAAGTAAACGCTGAACACAGTCCGGAGGCTCGTAAGGCTGCAGGAGTAGACAACTTACCATTCCTAGCGTCATTCAAAGGTGGAGCATTGGCAGAAGGTTCTGCGGCAAGTAAGGAAGAATATTTACGTAAACTGATCGATTTGACAGCGTAAATCCCCTGACGAAATTAAGAAAGCCCCTAGCTCAGCTGGGGGCTTTTTTTGTGCTAGGTATATAAAAAACGAAAGGGGCCCGCCAAGACCCCTTTCTACCTAAACCGCCATGAAAATCTGCTTTCGCAGAATGTTCCATATATTCTATAACCTAGTCGGTTCTACTAGGTTCACGGGTAGGATGAAAAAAAGTATTCTTTTTTTGCGCAACAATTTCCATTCACCTACAGGCTAGTGTTTACAGGGGTTCAGGCTTTCCCTATGATATATAGATTTCTTCTATGAGAGCACCGGAAGTGATAATCAAGGCCATAAAAAACCCGTTTGCACCAAAGGGCAAACGGGTTTGAATATGAACCTATATTGTTCTTAGTTCTTGCTCAAGTAATCAGCAACACCTTCGTGAGTCTCTTTCATTGCTTCTTTACCTGGTGACCAGTTTGCAGGACAAACTTCACCTTTCTCCTCGAAGTACTGTAGAGCATCTACCATACGCATTGCTTCGTCTACTGAACGACCTAATGGGAAGAAGTTCACCAACTGGTGCATTACAGTACCTTCCTTGTCGATCAAGAACAGACCGCGGTAAGCAATCATTTCGCCAGTAGCATTCAAGTTGCCTTCCTCGTCGTACGTCCACTCTCCGTCAAGTACATCGTAGTTGTGAGAGATGGTCTTGTTAGTATCAGCTACGATTGGGTAAGTAATACCTTCGATACCACCTTGGTCTTTGGTCATCTGCAACCAACCCCAGTGGCTCTGCTCAGTATCTGTACTTACAGCGATTAGCTCAACACCTTTCGCTTCGAACTCAGCCTTACGCGCTTGGAATGCGTGCAATTCTGTAGGACATACGAATGTGAAGTCTTTAGGATAGAAGAATAAGATTACGTATTTACCTGCGTAATCTGATAATTTGAAATCTTCAACGATTTCTTCACCATTGATTACCGCTGACGAAGTAAAATCAGGTGCTTTTTTGCCAACTAATACAGCCATTTGTGTAGTCATTTTTTGTTTGAGAGCCAAAAGTACGATAGATAACCCCTAACTAGGTTAAGATTTTATTAGGTTTTATCTATTACGTTGATGGCAAAACCTATCTGAAAAACAGCCTAGAAGAGCAGTAAACTCAGGGCGATACCAACGGCTACGACAAACATTTTCATTGCATTAAACTGATGATTTGCCGCACTTTCGAAAAGAATAGTGGTGCTCACATGGAGCAGCAAACCTGTGGCAAGTCCAAGTACGGGTAGAAATGATGCTGGGTCCAGCTCAAGACCAACGCCCATTGCGTTTCCTAGGGGCGAACTGAGGGCAAAAAGTAAGATTCCTAAAACGACCTTCCACGTTTTCAATCCGGCAGAACGAAGGGCAGTTGCAACAAGTAGTGCAATAGGAATTTTATGCAAGGCTACAGACCAAAGCAACCCGTTCGCGCTATGGTCGTGTCCATGGTCGTGCATGATGTTGTCCAAGCCCAAAGGCATCCCTTCGATA
>DJCX01000143.1:0-6780 GCA_002430755.1 Flavobacteriales bacterium UBA5939
CCCTTCGGCGGTCGCCTTTCTTCGGTATTGGACGTTCGTCAAAAAGAAGGTAATACCAAGGAGTACGGAGGTACTGTTGGTTTAGGGCTTCTCTCTTCTCGAGTGATGTTCGAAGGTCCTATTGTTCAGGATAAAGCGAGCTTCATGATTGCTGGACGTCGTTCTTACCAGGATGTACTCTTGAAAGCAAGCCCGAACGACGATATCAACAACATCATTGCAAATTTCTACGACCTCAATGCCAAGGTCAACTACAAGTTCAGCGATAAGAGCAGATTGTTTTTGAGCGCTTACTACGGAAAGGATGCCTTTGGCGTTCCAGGTCTCGTGAAGTTTAACTGGGGGAACCTCGGTTTAACTGGGCGCTGGAACTATTTGATCAACGACAAGTTGTTCTTGAACGTCAGCACGATCTATTCGGATTACGATTATGCCATTGGTTTCGACTTTCCTCAGGCGAAAATTGACAACATCGCTTACATCAAGAACCAAACAAACAAAGTGGCCTTTAGCTGGTTCCCGAATGCGAGCCACCAGGTGAATTATGGTGCAGAAGCGACCGTGTATGATTTCGAGCCGTTCTCAACCACGTTGGACTACATTGACAGTAACCTTACTGACATCAACATTGAGCTTCAAAACGAATATGCAGTAGAACCTGCCTTTTACATTGAAGACAATTGGAAGGTCAACAACCGACTCACCATTAGAGGCGGTGTTCGCTACAGCTCATTCTACAACTTTGGAGAGCGCGACGTCATCAATTACACCCCTACAGCAAACGGAACCGTCCGCAATGACCTCATCGTGGATACCACCTCTTATGCCAGTGGCGAACTCATCGAAGGGTACGACGGCCTTCAAGGTATAGAACCGCGTCTCGGAATCAATTTTAAAACGACAGAGAATTCTGCCATCAAAGCGAGCTACAACAGAACGCGTCAGTACATTCACTTGATTTCAAATACCACCTCTTCCCTCCCTATTGATACATGGAGGCCAGCAGGTCGTTTCATCAAACCAGGTACAGCGGATCAAGTCGCTCTGGGTTGGAACAGAAACTTTGCCAACGGCGAGTGGCAGTTGAGCGTTGAAACGTACTATAAAACGTTGCGTGATCTCGTAGATTTCAAAAACGGAGCACAGCCTACCGGTGTAGACAACATTGAAGTAGACCTTATGACCGGTCGCGGCCGAAGCTATGGTGTTGAAATGCAACTTGATAAAAAGATCGGTGCTTTGACAGGTTGGATTGCCTACACCTACAGCCGTTCTGAGTTGCAAGTAGACCTTGGCGCAACACCTGAGGAATGGATCAACCTTGGACAGTGGTACAGAGCCGCTCAGGACAAACCACACGACATTGCCATTGTTGCGGCCTATGCCTGGAAACCAAACATCAGCTTCTCTGGTTCATTCATTTACCAAACAGGTAAACCGTACACCTACCCAGAGGCACGCAGTGAATTTGAAGGAATCATTTATCCTTTCGCACTGAGCAGAAACAACAGCAGAACCCCTGCCTACCACCGTTTAGATTTGAGTATGGACGTAAAAATCCCGAACAAGAAGAACAGAGATTGGGAAGGCAGTTGGAACTTCGGTGTGTACAATGCGTATGCCCGTAAAAATGCATTCAGCATCTTCTTTGAAGAAGAATTGGACGATAATGGCGACCCAACAGGACAAACTAAAGCCACACAGCTTTCGATTTTTGCCACAGCCATTCCAACCATTACCTACACCCTAGACTTCTAAATCATGAAAAAGCTCATTATTCCAGCAATTATTGCGACCGTATTCGCCTCTTGTGAAATAGACGTTACCGACAAGGTAAAAACAGATGCCTACGACGGCACCTCTCTCATTTCAGTGAGTGGTTCAGTCACTGATGTCGAAGGTGTTGGTACTTATGTAGACCTCACCGTCAGCTCGCCGTATCTATCTACGGAGGACCCCAATGAAATTGAAGGGGCTATTGTAGAGGTGTATGTAGAAGATAGTCTTTACAGTGTGCTGACTGAGGTGAGCCCGGGCCGCTACGAAGACACCACGCTACTTTCTGAAGTAGGGGTTTCTTACCACATGCTCATCGACGTACCGCAAGGCTACGGCAATGCAACAGGACTTTGGGAGAGTACTCCAGACCGAACCAACCAGCCGTTTACTTTCCTAGCACCCATGTTCCAGATTTTAGAAGACGACAGCAGTTGGGTGGACTTCCGTACGGGAGATTCTGTGTTCTATGCCGATGCAGACTCATCGTTCTACAGCCCTTATGCACTTTGGAACGATCCACAAGGTCGTGGCAACGCGTATTGGATCAAGAATTACTGGACGACCAAAGTATATGCACCAAACGGTTTGGTAGGTCCTTTTGAACCGCAGGAAACCGAAATGAGTTTGAACTCAGAAATCAACATTTTCGACGACGAACAGTTTATCGAAGGCACGCAGGTGAGCCGATTCAACTTTATCGGCCCTCCATACACTGTGTACCGTGATACCTTGATTAACATCGTTTACGAGACGAGAACTTTGAGCTCTGGCATGTTTGACTACCTGACCATCATGGCCAATAATATTGGCGGTGGCGGTCTATTTAGCGTGCCTTACAGCCCTCAGATTGGGAATATTCGCAGACAAGATGATACAACCGTGTACGGATTAGGATATTTTTACGCAACTTCAGTTAGATTTGATAGCGTAACTATGTTCCACCCGTTCTAATGGATAAAATTCACTGGGCAAGCCAATGGCTCGCCAACCAAAATGTCGACGAACGTTACATCGAGTGGGTAGCACTCGGTATTGATGTTGTTCTATTAGCCCTTCTTTCATTACTGGCCGATTTTATTTCGAGGCGCATTCTCGTGAGCATTATCCATGCTGCAGTAAAGCGAACGAAAGCGACTTGGGACGATTACTTCTTCGAGCAAAAAGTCTTCAAGGGGCTGGCGCACTTAGTTCCCGCTGCCATCGTATTCAATAGCCTGGCGTACATTCTGAGCGATGTGCCGAGGATGATTCCCTACTTTGAAAAGGCCGTCGTTGTATACATACTTATTTTGGTCGTAACGGTGGTGAACCGAACGTTGCGGGCATTGGAAAATTGGCTCAGTCAAAACGAGAAGTACACCAACACTCCCATCCGCACCATTTCGCAGGTAGTACGCTTGTTGGCCTTCTTTGGCGCAGCCATTGCACTAATATCCATACTAACAGGCACCTCAGCAGGAGCGATCTTAGGTGCTTTTGCCGGTACCACAGCCATCCTCATTCTTGTCTTCCAGGACAGCATCAAAGGACTTTTGGCCAACTTCCAGATTCACATGTACGACCTTGTCAAGGTGGGCGATTGGATCACCTTTTCTAAATACGGTGTCGACGGCGATGTATTGAGCATAGACCTCACCACCGTGAAGGTGAAAAACTTCGACAAGACGGTAAGCACTGTACCGGCCACGGCCTTTGTACAGGATAGCTTTGTCAACTGGCGTGGCATGTCAGAAAGCGGTGCTCGACGCATCAAGCGAAACATACACATCGACATCACTTCCATTCGTCACCTCGATGAAGGATTGATGGATGCACTAAAGGAAATCGATCTGATAGCTGCGTTTATGAATAAACGCCAAGGGGAGATTGATACCGACAACGCAAATAAAGACATGAAAGGAGCTAGCCTACTCAACGGACGTCGCCAAACTAACATTGGTCTCTACAGAAAGTACATTGAATTCTATTTGAGCAATCACAGCGGCATCAACAATGACTTCACCCTTATGGTGCGTCAGTTGCAACCAACTACCGAGGGCATCCCTATCGAGGTGTACTGCTTCACTGCGACTACGGAGTGGGCGGTTTACGAAGGCATCATGTCGGATATTTTCGACCACCTCTATGCAGCTACACGCCACTTTGACCTCGCACTCTATCAAAAGCCTACCGGTGCAGATATGAGGGCCATTGCCAACAAGTAGGTCCAAAAAAATTTCAGCTAAAAAACAAACCCCCCGCGGCTGCGCCGCGGGGGGTTTTATTAATTAAAAATCGGCTCGGCTTAAGCCTCGGCCTCTTCCATGTAGCTTTCAATAGGCTCACACGTACATACTAGGTTACGATCGCCATAGGCATCGTCCACACGGCGTACAGTCGGCCAGAATTTATTGTCACTTACAAATGGAAGTGGGAATCCAGCTTTAGAACGTGAGTACGGGAAGTTCCAATCGTCACCACAGATCATGTACTGCGTGTGAGGCGCATTCTTCATCACGTTATTTGCTGCATCTACCTCTTCGTTTTCAATCTCAGCGATCTCTGCACGGATGCTTAACATCGCATCACAGAAACGATCGAGCTCGGCAATACCTTCACTCTCTGTTGGCTCTACCATCACCGTTCCCGCTACTGGGAAACTTACGGTTGGTGCGTGGAAACCGTAATCCATCAATCGCTTCGCAATGTCTGTTACTTCAATACCTGCATCGCGTTTGAATGGACGACAATCCAAGATCATCTCGTGCGCACAGCGGCCATTTTCGCCCGTGTACAATACATCGAATGAGCCTGCGAGACGCTCCTTAATGTAATTGGCATTGAGAATCGCATATTTTGTGCTGTCTGTCAATCCCTCGCTACCCAACATTTTGATGTAAGCGTAAGAAATCAAAAGGATCAATGCAGAACCCCATGGAGCAGCAGAGATGCTCGAAATACCTTGCTCACCACCCATTTCA
The DNA here is from genome assembly GCA_002430755.1 of Flavobacteriales bacterium UBA5939. Taxonomy (GTDB): domain Bacteria; phylum Bacteroidota; class Bacteroidia; order Flavobacteriales; family Schleiferiaceae; genus UBA10364. Next base: position 4,740 of record DJCX01000143.1, read on the forward strand.
ATCACATCATGTTTTGGAAGGAACGGTGCAAGGTGCGCGGCACAACAAATTGGCCCCATACCTGGACCACCACCTCCGTGAGGAATGGCAAAGGTCTTGTGCAAATTCAAGTGACATACGTCCGCACCAATAAGTCCTGGAGAAGTCAATCCTACCTGGGCGTTCATGTTGGCACCGTCCATATATACTTGGCCCCCGTGCTCATGAATGATGCTTGTAATCTCCTTGATGCTTGATTCGAATACACCGTGCGTTGACGGGTATGTAATCATTAGTGAGCTTAGGTTGTCGCTGTGCTGCTCTGCCTTTGCTCTTAGATCGTCTACGTCAATGTTTCCATGCTCGTCACAACCTACAACCACCACCTTCATCCCGGCCATAACCGCTGAAGCAGGGTTTGTCCCGTGCGCTGACGATGGGATAAGTGCAATATTTCTGTGGTGGTCGCCGTTGGCTTGGTGGTACGCACGAATGACCATAAGACCTGCGTACTCGCCTTGGGCACCAGAGTTTGGTTGCAATGAAGTAGCGGCAAATCCAGTAATCTCAGACAAATCTCTTTCAAGTTCTTCGATGACCTGCATGTATCCTGCCGCTTGTTCTGTAGGGACAAACGGGTGTAGGCCGTTCCATGAAGCATTTGAAAGTGGGATCATTTCTGATGCTGCATTCAATTTCATGGTACAAGAACCCAAAGAAATCATACTGTGGTTCAACGCCAAATCTTTACGCTCGAGATACTTCAAATAGCGCATCATATCCGTCTCGCTTCGGTAGCTGTGGAAGACTTCGTTGGTCATGAACGCTGAAGAACGTGCCAAATCACTTGGAACAGCCGTTTCAAGTTCATCCATCGTAATCTCCGCAACTTTCTCAGCCGCCGCAAATACTGCAATGATTTCAGCAACGTCGGTATCGGTCGTGGTTTCGTTCAACGAAACTCCTACTGTTTTGGCGTCGATGTAGTTAAAGTTAATCTCCGCATCTTCTGCCAATGCTCTCAATGAGGCAGCATCGCTGTTGTTCAAGCCAATCTTCAGCGTATCGAAGAAATGTGTATTGCTTTGCGTGAGTCCCATCCCTTTTACGGCAGCATTCAGTGTTGCTGTCTTAAGGTGAATGGCCTCCGCGATATCCATCAATCCTTCTGGACCGTGGTACACACCATAGGCTCCTGCCATTACCGCAAGTAAAACCTGCGCTGTACAGATGTTGGAAGTTGCTTTATCGCGCTTAATGTGTTGCTCACGCGTCTGCAATGCCATACGTAAGGCCGGATTACCATCGGTATCAATGGTTCGACCTATAATACGACCTGGGATGTGACGCTTGTAGCTCTCTTTCGTTGCGAAGTATGCAGCGTGAGGACCACCGTATCCTAGTGGAATACCGAAGCGCTGTGTAGTACCAACTACAGCATCCGCACCCCATTCTCCCGGAGGCGTAAGTAGGGTCAATGACAACAAATCTGCTGCCACTACAAGCTGTACTCCTGCATCATTACATCCTGTTGCAAAAGTGCGGTAATCTTCTACCGAACCGTCTGCGTTAGGGTACTGAACCATAGCACCGAAGAAATCTTCTGAAGGCTCAAATGTTTTATAGTCACCGAAAACTAACTCAACCCCAATAGGTTCGGTTCTCGTTTTTAGAAGCGCGATGCTTTGTGGGAATGTGTTATTGTCCACAAAGAATTTGTTGGCGCCCGCTTTTTTCTTCGCACGTGGCATTGCTCCATAGAACATACTCATAGCTTCAGCCACAGCTGTGGCCTCATCGAGAAGTGACGCATTCGCCAGCTCCATTCCTGTTAGATCAACCACCATGGTCTGGTAGTTCATCAAAGCTTCCAAACGACCTTGAGCAATCTCAGCTTGGTACGGCGTGTAGGCAGTGTACCATCCTGGGTTTTCCAAAATATTTCTTTGGATTACACCTGGCAGAACCGTCGGATGGTATCCCATACCGATATAGGTCTTGAACACTGAATTCATTTCACCCAACGCTGTAATGTGGGCACCAAATTCAGCTTCGGTCATTG
>DJCX01000143.1:7157-9799 GCA_002430755.1 Flavobacteriales bacterium UBA5939
TCGATTAGCGTATCGATAGAATCGACACCGATGGCAGACAACATTTGATCAACGTCTACGGCTTTCGGTCCGATGTGGCGGTAGGCAAATGAATTGCGCTTCATATAAGGGTTGATTTTAATACTACAAAAGTACTATACACATAGGTTACATACCTTACTTTTAACACACAAGAATGGAAAGAAGTTTCAACGGTTTTATAAACAATTTTACAGGCTTCCTGCGGGTGTTTGTCTATGCCAATTTTTGGGTGGCAGGCGCGGTCTATGCACTGACTAAAACCACTGAAATTCTCATTGATGCGCACCACGACAGTCTAGCAGTACTCAATGCTGCTGGAACCCTTGTCGTCTATGGGTTTGCGCGCTATTTCGAAGGGCCTTCTCAGGCGGACCAGACCTCGAAAATTACCGCATGGAGAAAAAGCATGCCCAACCTTACTAAGCTGAGTATTATTGGCGGCGCTGCGTTCGCCTGTATCGAACTCGTTCGCATTGGTTCTTTAGGATTGTTTCTGCACTACGTAATTGGCGGCGCTGTGGCACTCCTTTACCCATTGCCATGGATCATGAGAAACAAAGGCGGCGGTTTGCGCTCGGTTCCAGGCTTAAAACTCTTTGTCATTTCTTTCGTTTGGGCATTCACTACTGGATTCTTGCCGGCCATTTGGAATGGAGAACCGGGAACCTGGTGGCTCATTGAGCGCTTCTTTTGGACCATGGCACTGACCATTCCTTTTGATGTAAGGGATGTGAAGCTCGATGCAAAAAGCATCAAAACATTGCCGCATTTGCTAGGCCCTAGAAACAGCATTTATCTCGCTCACACTGCACTTTGGATAAGCTTCGCCATTCTTGTTTTGACTTTTGGGCTTCCCCTTTTGCCTACCTTTCTACTCTACACATTTTTTGCAGTGACCATCATTATAGCCCGCGCAGAACTTGGAGATCTTTACTACAGTTTTCTTCTTGAAGGCCTGCCGTGGCTGCTGTTGGGCTTAGTACTGCTTTTGCCCTACCTTTAAGGCACCCATAATACAACCATGAACGTACTCAGTAAAGCACACGCACAGGAACTCGATGCCAATGATTCATTGGCCCACTTCCGCAACGAATTTCACCTCCCCGTGATCGACGGTAAGCAAACGCTCTACTTCACAGGCAACAGCTTGGGGCTGATGCCAAAATTGGCCGAAAAGTACCTTGAAGAGGAGCTTGAGGATTGGAAGAACTGGGGCGTAGAAGGACATTTTCATGCCCGCCGCCCTTGGATGCCGTACCATGAATTCTTTTCGGAAAGCCTTTCAAAACTCGTGGGCGCCAAACCTGAAGAGGTTGTGGTCATGGGATCCTTGACCAATAACCTGCATTTGTTGATGGTAAGCTTCTTTCGTCCGGAAGGAAAGCGCAAGAAGATTTTGTGCGAAGCTAAAGCCTTCCCGTCGGACCAATATGCCTTAGCCTCTCAACTGCGCTATCATGGATTAGACCCAGAGGAACACCTGATTGAAGTGGGACCGCGCGAGGGTGAACACCACATTCGCAAGGAAGATTTCATGGCTGCTATCGATGCTCATGGTGACGAAATCGCCATGATGATGATCGGTGGGGTAAATTACTATACCGGCCAAGTGATGGACATGAAACATCTCACTGCCTATGCCCAAAACAAAGGCATTACGGTCGGTTGGGATTTAGCACACGGCGCAGGAAATATCGACATCAAATTGCACGACTGGAATGTAGATTTCGCCGCATGGTGCCACTACAAATACATCAACTCAGGTCCCGGGGCAACGGCCGGGTACTTTGTGCATGAACGCCACCACGGCAAGGCCGACATCCCAAGATTCGAGGGATGGTGGGGACACGATAAGGAGACACGGTTCGAGATGCCCGAAACGTTCAAACCTATACCTACGGCAGAGGCGTGGCAACTGTCCAACGTACCGGTAATGGCGATGGCACCGCTTCGTGCGAGTCTCGATTTATTTGATAAGGCGGGGGTAGAAAACCTGCGTGAAAAGAGTAGAAAATTGACGGGGTACTTGCAGGAGGTATTGGAGTTTGTAGCAGAAGAATCGGGCAGTAATTTCGAAATTATCACTCCTATGGAGGAGCGCGGCGCACAAATATCCTTGCTCGTTCACGGCTACGGAAGACCGCTGTTTGACTATTTGATGGAGCACGGCGTAATTGCCGATTGGCGCGAACCCAATGTCATTCGCATGGCTCCGGTTCCGCTCTACAATAACTTCGAGGACATTCGCGCCTTTGGTGAAATCTTGTTGAACTATCTCAAAGCACAGCAAGCATGAAAAAAGTAATCATCGTCGGTGCCGGATTGGCAGGATCGTACATGGCCTATGCCATGGGTAAAAAAGGCTATGAGGTTCAGGTTTTTGAAAAACGACCGGACCCACGCAAATCCAGCTACGGCTCAGGAAGATCGATCAACCTTGTGGTTAGTCATAGGGGCTGGACAGCATTGGCCTATGCCGGAATAGAGGAAGAAATTCGCAAGATTGTGGTCCCGGCATACGGCCGTCAAATCCACGACCTCGAAGGCAACGAAAGCTACTTTGCCTACAACATTGACAACAAAGCCATTCACAGCATCAGCCGTGGCGAGTTCAATAAAAC
>DJCX01000028.1 GCA_002430755.1 Flavobacteriales bacterium UBA5939
GATCGCAGCGGTGCGAATGCCGTCCGTGCTAATATAATATCTCTAGGAATTGACAGTGATGCTCGCATGGTTTACCGCGAGCCAAATTTTAAAATCCATATTGGGTCTTTTCCGGATGCAAGTACTGCCGAGAGAGCACTCTTAGAATGGCGTGTTCACTACCCAGATGCGTTCGTCTTAAAAACGCTCATTCCTTGGTACGAATTGCCTACTCAGGACGACCCTGTTCCTTCAGATACTGTACACAGCGAGCAATAACATTTTCTTGAATATTGCCGTAGTACAAGTTGATATCTCCCCTGTGGTAATTTTTAGTACGAATGACGAAGCTTCCAGGAAATTGAGGACGCTCAGTCACCACCACACCATTGCTGATCTTGGCACTGACCAGTTCTTGAAACAGGGGCTTTTCGTCACTTACCAGAACATCTTTGTTCACTGAAGCAGGAACCCGAGTGGACGCTGTAGTCCAGGACAATGGATTTACCACTCCTATGCACTCCACCGGATACTTGTTGTAGTATTTAGCACTGAGGTGATAGGTTCTCCACGAGGTATAACATCCTGTAGATGTAGGCTCTTCGCATATCGGAATGCGTATATCGCAATCGTTTACCGGCATGCCAACGAGGTAGGCGGCAACCAATCGCTCTTCCAGTAGCGGGGTGAATTCCCTCTGGATGAGTTGGATAAGGTGGTCTGTTCCTTGGCTGTGCGAGGCAAGAATGAATGGTGTTTTTGGACCAATTTGCTTCAAGAAAATCATAAACGCCGATTTTACATCCTCGTAAGCAATAGCGTATGATTTTACCGTGGTTGCGTTTGGGGCAACGTTATAGACTTGGTAAGCGCTTTGTCTGTAGGCCGGAGAATAAATTGGACCGGCAACATTGAAGGCAGTGCTCTGGTATTGCACCGGCGTATTGAAAGCGTTCTTTCCCTCGTTGGTCGACGGGTCTACGTTCCAATTGCCTCCCTTTTCAGGAAAATGAACCGTGGGGCTTACAAAGAATACTGGAATATTGAATTGATCAGAAGGACGTGAAGTATAGACAGAATCGGATAAATCTACTTTTTCAGGATGTGCCACCCAATAACCCAAATCCGTGTAGTCGGGAGCAGCGATGGCTTCTTCTACCAAATCCATTGACAAGCCACAACTTGCCAGAAACGGTAAAACAAGTAGTATCAGTTTTTTCATTTAAGCCTCTAAAGACGCTTTTTCTTTGATGATCTGGGCCAATTGAAATGCGGGGATAACACCACTCTGGCGCCAAAGCATTTTACCTGATTGGAACAAGGCCAATGTAGGCACGCCTTGTACGTTTAACGCTTGGCTGAGCTCCTGGTTCTTATCGACATCTACTTTCAAGATTCTCACTGCATCCCCCATTTGGTCGCTGAGCTCTTGGAGTATAGGCGGCATCATCTTACATGGTCCACACCACGTGGCGAAAAAGTCGATTAACGTAGGCGTATCGCTAGCGATGATTTCTTTAAAACTTGCCATTTTATTTCGCAATGGGTTGACCACGACGGGCCCAAGCAGCGATGCCTCCCTCAAGATTATATACTTCTTTAAATCCTAAAGCCTTCATCTGCTTCGCTGCTTTACCAGATCTGTTTCCACTTCGGCAGTAGACGTATACAGGCTGACTCTTGTCCAGTTTGGACAGCGCTTCTTCAAAGTCGTCGCGGTAAAAATCTATTTGCGTGGCACCACTGAGATGGCCACTGGCAAACTCAGCATCCGTTCGAACATCAAGCAATAAGGCGTTTTCGGCTGTATCGATACCAGCCGCAAAATCGGCCACGTTAACATCCATGTTTACCACCCCAGTAGAAACACTTTGAGCTTGGCAACCCACGGTCGCCAAGCCCAAAATGACTACTATGCTATGTAATACGCTACGCATTACATCAAATTTATTAAGACATCAGAAGCACCCATTCCGTTCATTCCATCGCTGATGCCTTTGGATTTCAAGAATTCAATCGCTTGACCAGAACGGTTACCACTTCTACAAAAGATGACCAGTGGACGCGGCATATCCTTGAATTCTTCCCAACGCTCTGGGACCTCATCAAGAGGGATATTCACTGCACCTGGAACCGGCTCCATAGAAACCTCGCCAGGAGTTCTAACATCTACTAAACTTGCGTTTTCGTGGTTGATTGCTTCGTTGATTGTCATTGCATTCAAAATTTATTGGTGTAAAGGTACAATGAACCTGTTCCAAATTAGCGGAACATGAGTCACGATTACCAAATAGTAATTTCTTCTCCTGCCGGTTTTAAATTTTCACCTTCTTCACAACCAAAGGCTGCCTTGAACTCCGGCATATTGCTCACAGTACCTGATACGCGGAATTCAGCTGGACTGTGTGGGTCAGTCGTCACTTGATTTTTGAAGTACTCGTCGCGACCGTTGCTCTGCCAAACTTGCGCCCAGCCTAAGAAGACGCGTTGCTCGTCAGTGAACCCATCAATCGGCTCGATCTCCTTATCTCCCTTCCAGTTTTGGTAAGCGTAGTAAGCGAGTGTAAGACCACCAAGGTCGGCAATGTTCTCACCCAAAGTCAATCGTCCATTTACATTAACGCCCGGCAATACTTCGTAAGCAGAGTATTGATCGGCCAGCTGTGTTGTCAACGTCTCGAACTGTGCCTTGTCTTCATCCGTCCACCAATTCTCAAGGTTGCCGTCCGGTCCGTATTTCGCACCTTGGTCGTCAAAACCATGAGAGAATTCATGACCTATAACCCCGCCGATGGCTCCGTAGTTGATCGCCGCATCCGCATCTGGGTTGTAGAACGGTGGCTGCAAGATACCTGCAGGGAATACAACCTCATTGTTGAGTGGGTTGTAGTAGGCGTTCACAATGTGTGCACCCATACCCCATTCGCTCTTATCTACCGGATCATCAATCTTCGCTAAATTCTTCTTGGTGAAGTACACCGACATACTTTTCAAATTCGCAAAGTAGCTGTCCTTTGAGATTTCTAGATCGCTGATGTCCTCCCACTTATCAGGGTACCCAATCTTGTAGGTAAAGGCATCCAATTTTTTACGCGCTTTTTCCTTCGTAGCATCGGTCATCCAAGTCAACTGGTCGATACGGCCGCGGAATGCTGTACGCAAATCTTCGACCATCTGCTCCACCTCAGCTTTGTGCTCTTCTGGGAAGAATCTATCCGCGTACAAATGTCCTACTTGCTGGCCTAACATACCCGTTGAGCCTTGTACACGCTTCCATCTTGGATTCATCTTTGGCTTCCCACGCAAAGTCTTTTGGTAGAATTCAAACGAGGCAACTTCTAAGTCATCATTCAATGCGCCTGAAGCACCATTTATGATGTGCCATTTGTGGTATTGCTTCCAAGTATCGAGTGAAAAATCGGCCACCTTAGCTTCTAAGCGAGAAAAGAATTCCGGGGCACTGTTCACCACTGTTCTATCGTCCAATCCCAATTCCGCCATGTAAGCAGCAACAGGCATCGAAGGTGCTAAGGCCTGCCACTCACTAACCGTCATCGGGTTGTAACGCTTGTCTGCATCGCGCATTTCCACACGCGACTTCATCGCTTCTGCCAAAGCATACTCCAAAGCATAAATAGCTGCTGCGTCTAATTCGCTGCCCGTGAGCTCCGCCATCGTCGCAATGTGCGCACGATATGCCTCTTGAAGTTTGACACTTTCCTCATCGTCGCGCAGGTAGTAATCTCTGTCTGGGAGACCTAGACCGCCTTGGCCTACGTACAAGGCATTGACTTTCGAATTTTTCGCATCCGTTCTAACATAGGCATTTACAGGTGCGCTCACGCCGTAAAATTTGTGTTGGGCCATGAGGACGAAAAGTTCCTCGAGCGAGGTAACAGCATCCGCTGCTTCTAAGAATGGTACGAGTTCCGCAGTACCGCGTTCGTTACGCGCTACACTGTCCATACCACTTACGACTAGATCGCCGATCAATTGCTCGTCAGAGCCTTTCTCAAAGGTCCCGGCAACCACTTCCGCGAACAACTCTTTGAGTCGCTGTTTGTTGGCCTCGCGAAGTTTGTTGAATTCGCCCCAACGCACTTCGGTTTCAGGGATTGGGTTTGCCTCTCTCCATCCACCGGCGGTGTATTGGAAGAAATCGTCACAAGCATGTACGCTTGTATCTAAATGCTCAAGTGGAAATGCCGGGCGAGCGTCCGCCATTTCAGATTCTGGTGCGGCACATGAAGCCAGTGCGCCCAGAGATAGAAGTACTAAATGTTTTCTCATAATACAGGGTTAAGAAGCTTTGCGCTTCCAGGTTTTAAATGTGAAAGAGTGTTTGTGTTTTTCGTCCGTTGGATGGTGCTCTTCAGTGACCAATTCAAAGTCAGCCTCATCAAATGTTGGAAAGAACGCATCACCCTCAAAGTGAGCGTGAACCTCAGTGATTTCAAGGACATCAATCATGGGAAGCGAAAGCGCGTAAATCTGCGCACCGCCAACGATGAATACTTCCTTTTCCGTTTTTGCCAATGCTACCGCCTCTTCGAGCGAATGCACTACCTCAGCGCCGTTGGCTTGAAAACCTTCGGTGCGTGTAATGACGATGTGCCTGCGGTTCGGCAAAGGCCTACCGCCCAGGCTGTCCCATGTCTTGCGGCCCATGATGATGGTTTTACCCGCAGTGTGGCGTTTGAAGTGTTTTAAATCGTCCGGCAAATACCAGATGAGGTCGTTGTCTTTTCCAATGACTCGGTTTTCGGCGTAGGCTACGATGGCTTTTAAAATCATTATACCGCTACTTTTCCAGGGATGTGAGGGTGAGGATCGTATCCTTCAATTTCAAAATCATCGTACTTGAAATCGAAAATAGAGGTGACCTCAGGGTTCAATTTTAATTTTGGCAATGCTCGGAAATCGCGTGTCAGCTGCAGTTCCAATTGCTCGATGTGGTTGTTGTAGATGTGCGCATCACCTAGAGTGTGAACGAAATCACCTACCTCCAGACCACAAACTTGCGCAACCATGTGCACCAAGAAGGCGTAGGAAGCGATATTAAATGGTACGCCTAAGAAGATGTCTGCACTTCTTTGATACAGCTGACAGCTCAACTTACCGTCAGCGACGTAGAATTGGAAAAAGGCGTGACACGGCGGCAAGGCCATTTGATCCACGAAACCCACATTCCAGGCATTCACAATGATACGTCTACTGTTTGGGTTGTTTTTAATCTGGTCGATGACCTGTGCGATCTGATCCACACTGCCGCCATCTGGTGCCGGCCATGAGCGCCACTGGTAACCGTACACAGGGCCCAGCTCGCCCCACTTCGCAGCGAAGTCTTTGTCCGTAGCCACTCTAGCAGCAAATTCTCGAATGTCCTCCCCACCAAAATCTGCACTCTTCGAATAAGAAGCATACGGCCAGTCGTCCCAAATACGGACTTTGTTCTGTGCGAGGTATTCAATGTTTGTTGAACCTTGAAGAAACCAAAGAAGCTCGTGAAGAATACTTTTGATGTGTACCTTTTTTGTGGTCAAAAGCGGAAATCCTTCTTGCAGGTTAAAGCGCATTTGATGCCCGAAAACACTCTTGGTTCCAGTACCCGTGCGGTCGCCTTTTTGCACGCCATCTGCGAGTACTCTTTCTACTAAATCGTGGTATTGCTGCATGTAACAAATATGCTTTTTCCTTAGGCTTACAACGCAAGAGAAGCAGGGTTGTTTTCCACGCGAAATGAACAACAAAAAAGCCCGCCTCAGGGAGGCGGGCTTTATGTGCCCCGGGCCGGGGTCGAACCGGCACGGACATTACTGTCCACAGGATTTTAAGTCCGGCGTGTCTACCAATTCCACCACCGGGGCTCCAACAAAAAACCCTCCGCTTGTAGGAGGGTCTTAGAGCGAAAGACGGGATTCGAACCCGCGACCCCGACCTTGGCAAGGTCGTGCTCTACCAGCTGAGCTACTTTCGCATTAGGGAGGGCAAATATACAGCCCTTTTAATTTATTGCAACAGCAAGACCTATTTTTTTGAAAGTTTTTCCTTGAAGGTATTAAGCAGCATCAAAGCCTCTATAGGCTTGAGTTGGTTAATGTCCACATTTTCAATTTCATCGGCCAATTCTTCCAATTCCGGACGGTCCAAAGTAAAGAAATTCAATTGGCCTGAAGCCCCTGTATCTGGTGCTCCTTCCCCCTTCGATTTGGACTGTTCCAATTCCTTCAAAACGCTTTCTGCCCTGTTGAGTACATAGCCTGGAATACCCGCTAATTTGGCCACATGCAAACCAAAGCTGTGGGCCGTTCCGCCCTCTTTAAGTTGACGCGTAAACACGATCTCCCCTTGATGCTCTTCCGCAGCTACATGGTAGTTGCGCACCTTGCTGAAGGTATTGGCCATCGCATTGAGCTCGTGGTAGTGTGTGGCGAATAGTACCAGCGGTGAAAACGGATGCTGGTGCAAGTATTCTGCAATCCCCCATGCGATACTGACCCCGTCAAAAGTTGAGGTACCGCGACCGATCTCATCGAGAATTACTAAAGACTGCTTGGATACATTGTTGAGAATGGTTGCCGTCTCGTTCATTTCCACCATGAATGTACTTTCCCCTTTACTAAGGTTGTCCGAAGCACCAACACGAACAAACAATCGGTCTATGATTGGCAATGAAGCCGCCGCAGCAGGGACATAACTACCCATTTGTGCCAAAATCTGTATGAGCGCTACTTGGCGCAAAAGGGCACTTTTACCGCTCATGTTAGGGCCGGTAATCATGGCTATAGAGGCATTCTCTTGGTGCAAGGCTATACCGTTGGCGATGTACGGCTGGTCTTCAGGCAACATGCGCTCAATGACCGGATGTCTACCCTTCTCTATTTCTATGTTGGCACCTTCTGTAAAGGTGGGACGGCAATAGTTGTAGCGCTTGGCTACTTCCGCAAAGCTCAAGAGAACATCGGTGGTTGCCACCCAACGAGCGAGCAGCAATAGCGTACTCAGATGCTCCTTGGTCTTCTCAACAATGCGCGCAAACAAACGCAGCTCTATGGCTTTGATCTGTTCTTCAGCACCGAGCACTTCCGCCTCAAACTTTTTGAGCTCGTCGGTGATGTAGCGCTCTGCATTGACCAACGTTTGCTTGCGATGCCACTCCTGTGGAACCTTGTCTTTATGTGAGTTTCGAACCTCTAAATAGTACCCGAAAACATTATTAAACGCCAATTTCAAGGAAGGAATACCTGTCGCCTCAGCCTCGCGGGCGCGAATGGCTTCAAGGGTCCCTGTAGCATCATTAAGCAAGCCTCTCAATCGGCTCAACTCAGCGTCGTAGGCGCTCTGCAACGCCTCCCCTTTACCGATAATGGCCGTAGGATCTTCCACCAAAGCATGGGCTAACTCTTGGTAGAGCGGTGCAAGTACATCCGGCAACTGCTCAGGATGATCCCAAGATTTTTCTTGGACCAATTCCACGAGCGCCGCACTCTGTTTCAAAGCCTCGCGCAACCGTGCCATCTCCTTTGGGCTGATACGCCCCGTAGCCACTCGACTACAAAGGCGCTCGATATCCGGCATCCCTTTCAGGGCATCGGATAAGGCGTCCATCAAGTCGGGCTCCTCGAGCAGCGCTTCGACCGCGTTGTGACGTTTGGTAATGGTTTCTTTATTCAGCAGCGGAAGAGCGAGGAAAGTACGCAGCAACCTGCCGCCCATCGGACTAATGGTCTTGTCTATAATGTCCAGGGTCGATGTGCCCCCTGGTGCATTTGATGCGAAGAGTTCTAGGTTGGAAACCGTAAATCCATCCAACCACATGAAATCGTCCAA
>DJCX01000088.1:0-8595 GCA_002430755.1 Flavobacteriales bacterium UBA5939
GGGAAATACTTGTGGATTGCCGAAAGCGACGATTATTGCGATACAGATATGCTTGCGCTTCACGTACAAAGCATGGAGGCCAATGAACATGCTGTAATCGTCTATAGTCACAGCCATCTCGTAGATGAGAACGGCCAATTCCTGCGCGACTTTAAAGACGATTATGCTTTCATCTTTGGCGATACCGCCAAATGGGCCAAAGACTTCACAAACGAAGGAAAAACAGAGGTGGCTAAACACATGGTCTTTTCCAACACCATCCCTAACGCCAGCGGAATCTTGATGCGCAAGGAAGCTTTCGATAAAGTTGGCGCTCCAGCGACGCATTGGCGCCTAAATGGAGATTGGCTCTTTTACGCCAAGCTTTTGCAATACGGCGATCTCGTCTTTCATGCGCGGCCGCGAAACAAATTCCGCTTTCATTCCCAAACTCAGCGCAGCCGCGCCATCAGCTCCTACAGCGCTTTCGACGAGTTATTAGAGATGTATACCATTTTCGAGAAGGAGGGCTTCGCACCGCTCGAAACCATCAATGCCGCCCGTGGCCAAGTAGCGATGTGGTGGGCAGCCAATGTATTCTCCATGGACCGCAGCGCTGAGGTTTGGCGCAACAACCGTAGATTGTACAAGGCATTTAAGAAGTATAAAAAAGGATTAGGCAGGTATTTACTCAGAAGTGGCGGTATTAAATTATTGGGTCAATTCTTTATTTACCTCGGCTTGAAAAAGCCAGCCAAAAAATTAGCAGCTCGTCTGTTCCCCAAATCATTCTTTGCACACTAATGAGAATTTCTGTCATCATACCTGCATACAATGCCGAATCCACGCTGGAGGAATGTTTAGAAAGTGTGGTACGTCAGACTGTTCGACCTTTCGAGGTAGTCTTGGTGGACGATGGAAGTACTGACAATACTAGAAGGGTTGCGGCAAAATTTGAAGCCAACCTCGCTTTAAGAATTGTAAGTCAGGCAAATTCAGGCTTGGGAAAAGCTAGGAATGCCGGAATGGCGGCCGCTACAGGCGATGCTTATGCATTTTTGGATGCGGACGATATGTGGTTACCGGGCAAGCTCGAGCAAGGGATGAAGGCGCTTCTAAAGTATCCAAAGACCCATTGGTTTTATACGCCGATTTTGGAGTGGACACCCGATAAAGAAAATAGTACGCGAAAGAGAGCCTGCAGTCAGGTTAGTTCGCTGCGGTCCTTTTTGAGCTACAACCCGATTGTTCCTTCAACGATCATTATGCGCAGTGGTTTTGACTACGCTTGGGAAAACGATAGGAACCTCCAGGAAGATGTAGGCGCGCATTTACGAGTGCTTAGCCGCGGCGACTTTCCGAAGATGCTGCCTGAGGCGACGTTGAAATACCGGTTGGATTTCGGTATGACGGCAAATGCAGAGGGGCACGTCAATAAAGTAATGCGTGCTGTTTCGAAGGCTAAAGATCTCGGACACATCAGTGATAAGGAATTTAAACTCTATGAGGTTCGTAAGGCCTATGAATTGGCCCGTACGTACAAGAAGCGTGGCAATACTGAGGCACAGAAAAAGTGGAAATCGGAAGCCTTAGACAAGGCAAAAACTACGAGAGTACCTCTAGGACTCTGGTGGCGCTTACTGGTCTTAGTCTAGCCAATACGTCATTCCAGCGGTCAAAAAGGAGAAGGGGTAATCGTTCAGCCCGCGGGTCAAGCCCAATTGTGTTTGGCCAAAAGACAAATTATGGTTCCACTGCAGCTCCAGCAGTCGCGGCCAATCCCCATCTCGAAAGTATCCGGTGAAAGTGCGGACTCGAGCACTAAAAATAGTCTCGTCTTTTTGTATCTGAAGTCCTATGTTTCCTAGAAATCCGTCGTTTTGTGGATAATCGACCCAGTGCGTTTGGTAGACTTGGAACCCGGCGTCCGTCGTCAATGTGGGAACCCAACTTCCTATTGATGAAAAGCCTTTTTGATGCGAAAAGAAGAAGGCATAACCTGGCGCATCGGTGAATCTTGCTTGAGATAAGGGCCCAGCCGCTGTTTTAGTGTGGAACGTAAACCAAAAGGCGTCAAGATTTCTTTCCCACAGCCTTGTACTGATATCAATCAATACATCTCCAGCAATCACTCCTTCGCTGTCCTCGTCTCGCGAGATGCGATAGTCTCGCAACTCGGTGGAGGTGCGGTAATACTCTATGCTCTGATGCGTAATATGAATCTGTGTATGGCCTCTGTCCCAATGCAATTCGTTGTGCAAGCTCAAGAAGCTATCGTCCTCGATGAGGCTCATCTGTGAACTGCTTTTGAAATAGCTCATGGCCGGTCGTCGACCAGTAATAGGGCGTTGCAGTGTAGGAATAGGAATGGCATTTGGGCCGAGGTACGCATGAGAATATTTCATGTATTGCGTCCACGGCGTCGCTCCGTCCCAATTGTGAATTTGATTCCACCAATCCATCTGTGCATTAGCACTCAGCTGGCTAAGGAGTAAAAAAAGCAGAAGACCCCGTCGCATTATTCTAAGTCGGTATTTAGCTTCTCGCGTAAGTAGAGCAAGTTGGGATTCTTCTCCACCATGTGCTTGAATTTCTCCTCAGGTAGATAGAGCTTCTTCGATTCAACGTTCTCAGCCATCTTCACCTCGAAACGAAGGGCAAAGTTGTCCAATTTTTTGCGCAACCACGGGACCAGTTCTTTCTGTTCGTCGTTGAAGTAGCCGAGCTGGATGTTGTTGTCCACGGTGATTTCCAGCGTGTTTTTATCCAAAATCTTAGGTGCTTGCGCCTGAAGCATGCTGCGAATAGCCGTCTTAACGTGGCGCTGTTTGGTGTACTCTTCGAGGGCCAATTTTAATTCGTGCTCGGTGTATACGTTCTGCGGACCCTCTGCGGCTGCTGGAATATCGCTTTCACCCTCTGCGGCTGTTGGGGCGGTTGTCTCGTTCACACTGGCCATTTCCTCCATCATAGCCGTAAGTGATAATCCGCCTTTTTTCTTGCCCGTGGTTCTGCGACGTCTGCCTTCTTTCGGAAGATCAAAAGCAGCAGCAGGAGCGACTTCTGGCGGCGGTGCTACAGCGGGAGTCTCTGGAACTGCAGTCTCCTCAGGCAAATTAGAATCGCTTACTGTATTGTGTACAGGGGGAGCAGTTTGTGGAGTAACAGGTGCTGATGGTGGAGCTGGAGCGGTGGAAGAAGTCTCGGCGGCAACTGGAGCAGGAGCAGGCGTAGGTGCGGCTTCTGGTGTTACGGGCGCTTGAGCTGGTTGAGTTGCTGGAGCAGGTGCAGCTGGAGCATCTCCTCGTTTTGGGAGTGCATCCGGCAGGTACTGATCCGTGCCTTCCGCTTTAGGCGTTACGCTGGGTTGCGACTTTTTTTTTTCTTGCGAGATGAACTCGACGAGTTTAAGCAGACCCAATTCTACTAGAATTCTCGGCTGACTCGAAGCCTTGTATTGACCGTCTAACTCATTGAAGACCTTCAATCCGTGCAATAAGAATCTCGTTGAGGTTGCTGCGCTCTGCTCGAGGTAACGCTGTTTGATCGCTGGACCAACTTCAAGGAGTTCTACCGTTCTAGGTTCTCTCGCGACCAATAGATCTCTGAAGTGCTTGGCCATTCCGACAACAAATTCGTGGCCGTTGAATCCTTTCTCTAAGACCTCGTTGTACAAGAGGAGTAAATCCGGATAATTGACTCCGGCGGCGAGATCTATCGAGCGGAAGAAGTAGTTGTAATCTAAGATGTCCAAAACTTCTACAACCTGGGTGTAGGTGAGCTCGCTTCCCGAGAAGCTGACCATCCGGTCGAACAAACTCAAGGCATCACGCAAGGCGCCGTCGGCTTTTTCTGCGATCATGTGCAGGGCTTCTGGCTCTGCTTGTACACCTTCTTTTTCGGCTACAAATGCGAGGTGTCCTGCAATATCATCCACCGTGATGCGCTTGAAGTCAAAAATCTGACAACGCGACAAAATAGTAGGGATAATCTTGTGTTTCTCTGTAGTCGCAAGGATGAAGATGGCGTGCGCTGGCGGTTCTTCCAGTGTCTTCAAAAAGGCATTAAAGGCCTGCTGAGAGAGCATGTGCACCTCGTCAATAATATAGACCTTGAATTTTCCTGTTTGCGGAGCGAATCGAACTTGATCAATCAATCGTCGGATATCATCCACAGAGTTGTTTGATGCTGCATCTAATTCAAAGATGTTCAATGCCAATTCTTCTTCCGTCAAATTCGCATCGCCATTGATGACTTTCGCAAGAATTCGGGCACAGGTCGTTTTTCCAACACCACGTGGGCCGCAGAAGAGCAGGGCCTGCGCCAAATGATCACTGGCCACACTTTTAAGCAGTGTGTCGGTGATATGACGCTGTCCAACCACCGACTCAAAGGCCTGTGGTCTGTATTTTCTTGCTGATACAATGAATTGCTCCATACCACAAATATAAGCGACCTTTGCACCTATAAAATGTCCGTAGAAAAAAAGGCTGTAAACACGTTGCTAACATTAGTTGGAACAAAAGGAAAAGTCTCGTACATTTGCACTCCTTAAATTTTAAGTTCAATTAATTATGAATCAGTACGAAACCGTTTTCATTTTGAATCCCGTTTTATCTGAAGATCAGGTAAAGGAAGCGGTAGATAAGTACGTGTCGTTCTTGAAAGAGAGAGGCGCGAGCATTATCAACAAAGAAAATTGGGGCCTCAAGAAGATGGCTTACCCAATCCAAAAGAAAAAAAGTGGCTTTTACCACTTTGTAGAATACACAGCTCCAGGTGAGGCAATCGCTCCGCTAGAAGTTGAGTTTAAGCGTGACGAGCGTATTATGCGCTTTTTGACAGTAAGAATGGATAAATATGGCATCGAATACGCTGCAAAGCGTCGTGCCAGAGTTAACGCTTAAAAGAAGAAATTATGGCAACTAGAGGAAACAGAGGTAAAGGTGATGTACGTTACCTACAGCCTATCAACGTAGAAAGCGGCAACCAACAGAAGTACTGTCGTTTTAAGAAAGCCGGTATCAAATACATCGACTACAAGGATCCAGATTACTTGTTGCGTTTTGTAAACCCACAAGGTAAAATCTTGCCACGTCGTTTGACCGGTACTTCATTGAAATACCAAAGAAAATTATCTACAGCTATCAAGCGTGCTCGTCACATTGCATTGATGCCTTACGTAGCTGATAACCTTAAATAATTCAGTACCATGGAAATCATTCTAAAGAAAGACGTAGAAAACTTAGGTTTTACTGATGACGTGGTAACTGTAAAAGACGGTTACGGTCGTAACTTCTTGATCCCACAAGGATTCGGAGTATTGGCAACAGAGAGCGCTAAGAAAGTATTGGCTGAGAACTTGCGTCAACGTGCGCACAAAGAAGCTCAAGCTATCGCTGATGCAAAAGCAACTGCTGAGAAATTGGCTGGTGTTGAGTTGAAGATGACTGCTAAAGTTGGTACAGGTAACAAACTCTTCGGTGCGGTTACTAACCAAAACGTAGCAGACGAACTAGCGAAGGCTGGTATTACCCTAGAGAAGAAATTTATCCAAATTGTGGGTGGTTCTATCAAGGCACTTGGTCACTACACTGCTGCAGTGCGTTTGCACCGTGAAGTTGTAGTAAACTTTGAATTTGACGTTGTAGCGGAAGCTTAAACGACAATCCTATATCGCGAATGCGTGAAGCCGTCCCTCGGGACGGCTTTTTTATGCTTTAACCACCATGAAAAAGAAAACGAAAGCCGTCGACAAGAAGGTCATACCGTACCTAAGTACGGGAATGATCATAGGTTTACTTATTGGTTCACTGACAGACAACATAGGATTGTGGCTGTCTCTTGGTTTAGCCATAGGGGCGAGCGTAGGATACGCTCAAGTAGATAAGAAATAAGCTACTCGTAGCGCAGGGCTTCCACAGGATCGAGGTCCGCGGCTTTTGTTGCCGGATACCATCCTGCTGCAACACCGACTAAAACGGATATCACGAAGGCCACAATAATCCAGAGCCAAGGAATGAAGAAGAATCCACCTATCTGGTTCGCTACGACATTACCTATGATAATCCCGAACACAATACCTGCCCAGCCACCGATCTGTGTAATCATTACGGCCTCGGAGAGGAACTGAGAACTAATAGCCCTCTTGGTGGCGCCAATAGCCTTACGAGTACCAATCTCTCTGGTACGCTCGGTAACGCTCACAAGCATGATGTTCATCAATGCAATGGATGCACCAAGCAGCGTAATAGAGCCAATGATAAAGGCACCAGTGGTCACCATGTTTAAATTGTCAATTAAACTCTTCGCGACGCTATCACTACGTGTGATGCTAAAGTTGTCGCGTTCTTTTGGGACCAATTTTCTAACGCTACGCATCAAAGCCATACATTGTCCCTGTACGGCGTCTAGGGTTTCAGCACTCGGTGCATTGACACTCAGGGTGTAATTAGGTGAACCGCCTGAGAAATTTGCACGTGCATAGTTTAATGTAACCCAAGCACCGCGGTCTCCAGAGAACAGACCTGACGATCCTTTTTCAGCAAGGGTACCGATGACCAAATACGGTTTCCCTTGAATGCGAATGGTATTACCTGCTGCGGGATTGTCCCCAAACAAATCCTGCTTTGTTTCACTGCCTAAAATGGTGTAGTTGCGTCCAGAATACACATCGTCCAAGGTGAAATTTCTCCCTTCTGCAAGGTCGAACCCACCGGTGTACATGTAATTTTCGTCCGTTGCTGTAATCAATGTATTTGGGTTGGTACTCACATTCTGGTAGGAAAGCTTTGCAGTCCCCGATGCGATATAAGTCAGGGATGTTTTTGCCCCAGGGTAGTCCATACGCTCTTTAAAACGCAAGGCTTCACGATAGGTGATTTGAGGGTTCTGTCGGTAGTCGGCATTGCCTACAAAAAAACCGCCTTGTGAATTTCTAATGGTCAATGTGTTGGCCCCCAATGAAGTAAAGTTGCTCTCTAGGCTTTGTTTCAGTGCATCGGTGGCACTTAAAATACCGACTAGGGCCATGATGCCAAAAGAGATAATAAGCGACGTCAAGATGGTCCGTAGCGGGGAAGCTTTGATTGCTGACCAAGCCAGGGAAGTAGTTTCTTTGAAATTCTTTAGTCGCATAGGGGTGGTGCTTAGGGCGTAAGCCAAATTTAGCAATTACTTTTACGCTGTGGCAGTGAATCCGAAACATACACTTGGTTTTTTGGCAGGCGGGTACAGAAATGTAGCTGCGCTCAAGGGAATTGAACTGCCTGACCTTGCGGAGCGGCCATTATATGATAGCATGCTTATTGGATGGGATGCAGCCGATTGGAACAGCATTTATCCGCTGTTGCAACAGGGCAAGATGCCTGCGCTAGCGGAACTCTTGAGTGCTGGAGTTCATGCAAATTTGGCCACTCTTGATCCACCCATCTCTCCAATGCTATGGACGTCAATAGCCACTTCTACGTGGCCGTCGGCACACGGTATTCATGGATTTACCGAAATGCATGAGGGGAGTATTCGCGCCGTTCGTGGCTCGTCCATCCAAATGCCTACCTACTTTGACTATCTCGAAAAGCAAGGAATTCCGGCGACTAGCGTAGCGTGGTGGCCGTCGCACCCGGCTAAAGAAAGTTCGTTGGGCGCTTTACGCGTTTCCAATCTAGCTGTAAGTGAGGATTTACGCTGGCTACAGGACGGGGTGGTCCCAAAAGAGTACCATGGGCTCCTGTCTTCGCTATTGTTGAAGCCTGAAGAAATTCCTGCGGCCGCTATGGCTCAATTCTTCCCTGAAATGGAATTGGACAGTAGAGATGATGTTGTACGAAGTGTGCTGAAGATTACTACGTATGCATTGAACGTTCAACTGTTGGCTACGTTCGCGCTGGACTACGGCGCTGGAGGTCATGCAAGCATATACTTTGATGCCCTTGACCACTTTAAACACCTGGGGATGAAATATGCTCCACCGCAGCTTGATGGGGTCAGCGACGAAGATTTTGCCCGCTACCAGCATATTGTGGAAAGCGCCTACCGCCTTCACGACCTGTGTTTAGGCACACTTATGGACCAATTGGACCCCAATGGCACCGCGTTACTTATTAGTGACCATGGCTTTGTTTCTGGTAAGGATCGAAGTATAACCTTGCCAGAGCATGCTGGTGCGCCTGCATTGGAACACAATTTCCATGGGGTATTCGCGGCTAAAGGCACCCTTTTTACCGACGAGTTGAATTGGAAAGGGTTGAATCTATTAGATGTTGCGCCTATTGTTTTGGCTGCGCATGGATTAAAAGCGCCAAAGACCATGGAGGGCAGGGTGCCTGTGCCGTTCACCGGAAAGCAAGTGCCCACTTTGAAATCAGAGGAGGCGCCAGTCAGTGAAGAAATGTTCTCTGCCGACGAGCAATTGTTACAGTCCTTGGTGGATCTCGGGTATCTGGACGAAAACCAATTGGTCAGTGAAGAAGGAAGGCTTCAAGAGAATCGCTATTACCTTGCTCGGAGTCTGCGTGCTGAAAAACGCCTGTCCGAGGCATGGCGGGTGATAGAACCACTCACGAATCGCGCCGAAGTGCCTGAACGGTATTTGCAATTGGCCGCGTCTGTATTGGC
>DJCX01000088.1:8927-15236 GCA_002430755.1 Flavobacteriales bacterium UBA5939
AATCTGATCTGGTCGTATTACCAGGCCTTGCTCACCTTGAAGGCCTCAGGTATCGTCGAACTACCCAACGGGTTGACTAGCACCTCCCATGAAAGTGTGGTAGTCTTGTGGGGTCAATTGCTCCTGAA
Organism: Flavobacteriales bacterium UBA5939; assembly: GCA_002430755.1. GTDB lineage: Bacteria > Bacteroidota > Bacteroidia > Flavobacteriales > Schleiferiaceae > UBA10364. The sequence goes on from DJCX01000088.1 coordinate 9,056, forward strand.
GGCAGGGAATTTGGACGAATTGACTCATCTCTTAGATAATCAGCACCACCGGGGTGTGGATATATGGAACCTGCGAGCACGAACTTTCTTGCTATTGCAAAAGTGGGACGATGCGTTAGATGCTGCTTTGGAAAGTCTGAATTTACTGTTCTACCAACCGGCCTTACACGGTCTCGCAGCGCTTTGTTTTGCCAAACTAGGCATGATGGAGGAAGCCGGGACGGCGAAGGCCCTGCAGATGAAATTGTTAGAGGTCGAAGAAAAGGAGCCGTTGTTTATTGTCACTGGTCCACCGCGCAGCGGTACTTCTTTAGCGATGCAATTGCTCGAAGCTTGTGGGGTTCCTGCGGTATCGGATGGAGTACGAAGTGAAGACGAGCACAATGCCAAAGGGTATTATGAGCACGAAAAGGTCCGTCATTGGGAATTAGATGCGGCGTGGTTGGATGCCCAGCGTGGCAAAGCCATCAAGATTGTGGAGCCACTCTTGCGCCAGGCGCCCCTGCCCAAAGGGCGAAAAGTGGTGGTTCGCATGCACAGAGATCTCGATGCAGTCCTTCAAAGTCAGCGGAGAATGAAAGGGAATGCGCAGGTACCGCTGGGCTTAAGAGAAAAAGTGAATTGGTCTGAAGAGTTTGAGAAGACGGCGTTGGTGTTGGAATTGGACCCGTATGCTGAAATCATTGATCTGTCTTTTGAATCCTTGCTCCAAGCGGTGGAATCAGGAGAGACGAGCAGCGTACTTGATCACTCACTAGAGGCGCTTAGTTCCGCCGTGAATAAGAAGGTTGATATTTCGTTGTTAAAGACTGTTATTTCCCCACAGCTCAGACGCTTTTAAGCTATATTTGCCGACATGAACGACAAATCCAAGAAAATCTCTTCGTACTTAGGCGCCGCAGCAGCGGTTCTAGGAGCGAATTCTGCTCAAGCACAATTGTTGTATACAGATATCGACGACACGACTGTTGTGGATGGCATTTTTGAATTGGATTTAGACGGTGATACGATTGTTGATTTTACCATTGAGCACGTTTTAAATGGTGGCCAATTAGGCAATGTAACTTCCATTCTTCTGCGCCCTGGCGACAGCATTGAAGGAAACCTTGCATTGGGCGCTGCTGCGAATAGTTTCAACTATGTAGCCAATGCAGTTCCTGGAACAGTATTGAACCCGAGTGCTGGATTCTCTGGTATCAACAACTCATTGAAAGTGGGGTACATGGCGTTCTTAGTGGACGGTGTTGCTTATCCGAATTCCAATTGGGCAGGTCCGGTAACAGACGGTTACCTTGGACTGCGCATTTTGAAGGACGATAGCGCATGTTTCGGATGGCTGCGTATGGATGTTGCCGACAGTGCCAAAAGCTTCACCATCAAGGACTGGAGCTTTAATCCAGAGAAAGACACTTCCTTTACCGTTGCTTTTGAACTACTTGATGTGATGGACCGCGTGTTGCGCAATCTTCGTGTTGCTCAGGACGGTCACACTATGGATGTAAGTACAGATTCTCCTATTGGTTTACGCATCTTCGATATGCAAGGCAAGGAGCTCTATAATGCTGATCCTAAGGCTTCTCACCACTTGAGTACGTTAGGATGGAGTACCGGCATCCACGTATTGCGTGTTGAAGGTGAAAATTGGCACCACAATTTGAAAGTTCTAATTCCATAATTCGGAATTAAACCCCATTTATTTTCCTGATTCTTCATTTGTAAGTCTCTCTTTTTGAGATTCTTTCGGGAATAGTTTGTAGCTATTACATCTTAGCTAAAACTCATGCTGAACGAGCCCATTTATGTAGTAAATTCGTGCCACTAACGCGAAAAACCACTCTGATATGACATTCGATATCGACATGATTCGCAAAGTGTATGAGCGCTATCCTGAGCGCATTGCTGCTGCTCGTGAAGCAGTGGGTAAGCCACTTACACTTTCTGAGAAAATTTTATACGCTCACCTTTGGGACGGAGCAGCAAAGGAAGCACACCAGCGCGGTGCTAGCTATGTAGATTTCGCCCCTGACCGTGTAGCAATGCAAGATGCAACGGCCCAAATGGCTTTGTTGCAATTCATGCAAGCTGGTAAAGACAAAGTAGCGGTTCCTTCTACAGCTCACGCGGATCACTTGATCCAAGCGAGAATAGGTGCAGACAAAGATTTGCAAGACGGAATCAACAAGAATAACGAGGTATTTAACTTCCTTTCTTCAGTATGTAACAAATACGGCATCGGCTTCTGGAAGCCAGGTGCTGGTATTATCCACCAGGTAGTTCTTGAAAACTATGCCTTCCCAGGCGGTATGATGATCGGTACCGATTCTCATACAGTAAATGCCGGGGGTCTAGGTATGGTCGCTATCGGTGTAGGTGGTGCAGATGCTGTAGATGTAATGGCAGGTATGCCTTGGGAGCTTAAATTCCCTAAACTCATTGGTGTGAAACTCACTGGCCGTTTGAACGGTTGGACAGCACCTAAAGATGTCATCTTGAAGGTGGCAGGTATCCTCACGGTGAAAGGTGGTACAGGATGTATCGTTGAGTACTTCGGTGAGGGTGCAGAGAGCTTGAGTGCTACAGGTAAAGGAACCATCTGTAACATGGGTGCTGAGATCGGTGCAACGACCTCTACATTCGGTTACGACGATAGCATGCGTCGTTATTTGGCAGCGACTGGTCGTCAAGATGTAGTAGATGCAGCTGATGCAGTAGCCGAGCACTTGACGGGTGATGCTGAGGTGTACGCAAACCCTGAGCAGTACTTCGACCAAGTGATCGAAATCAACCTAGACGAATTGACGCCGCACTTGAACGGACCGTTTACTCCGGATCTTGCTACACCAGTTGCTGAGATGAAAGAGAAAGCGGCAGCAAACGATTGGCCAACGGATATTGAGTGGGCATTGATCGGTTCATGTACTAACTCTTCGTACGAAGATTTGACTCGTGCTGCTTCTATCGTTGCTGATGCAGTAGAGAAAGGTATTGCTCCTAAGGCGATCTTGGGTATCAACCCAGGTTCTGAGCAAGTGCGTTACACTGCAGAGCGCGACGGTTTGATCGATACGTTCAATAAACTAGAGGGAACGAGAATCTTTACCAACGCTTGTGGTCCGTGTATCGGACAGTGGGCGCGTGAAGGTGCTGAGAAGCAAGAGAAAAACTCTATCGTTCACTCGTTCAACAGAAACTTCGCGAAGCGTGCTGACGGTAACCCGAACACACATGCGTTCGTTACTTCACCAGAAATGGTTGCAGCCATCGCAATCTCTGGTAAACTAGATTTTAACCCGGTTACAGATACATTGACCAACGCAAATGGCGAAGAGGTGAAATTGGCAGAGCCAACAGGTCACGAATTGCCATCGGCTGGTTTTGATGTAGAGGACAACGGTTACCAAGCTCCTGCAGCGGACGGTTCAGGTGTAGAAGTAGTAGTGAGCCCAGATTCACAGCGTCTGCAACTATTGAGCCCATTCGCTCCATGGGACGGTGCCAACATCGAAGGCGCGAAGCTTTTGATCAAGGCCTTTGGTAAGTGTACTACTGACCACATCTCTATGGCAGGTCCATGGTTGCGTTACCGCGGTCACCTAGATAACATTTCAAACAACTGTTTGATCGGTGCAGTAAACGCTTACACCCAAGAGACCAACGCTGTAACGAATCAATTGGACGGTTCAGTAGATGAGGTACCTAACGTAGCTCGTGCGTACAAGGCAGCAGGTGTTCCTTCTATCGTTGTGGGTGATCACAACTACGGTGAAGGTTCTTCTCGTGAGCACGCGGCAATGGAACCACGTCACCTAGGCGTTCGCGCGGTGATCGTGAAGTCATTTGCTCGTATACACGAAACGAACTTGAAGAAGCAAGGTATGTTGGGTCTGACCTTCGATAACGAAGCAGATTACGATTTGATCCAAGTAGACGATACATTCAACTTCACGGATCTTGCGTCGTTTGCCCCAGGCAAGCAGTTGACGCTAGAGATTGTTCATGCTGACGGTTCTACGGATACTATCAAGTTGAACCATACGTACAATGCACAGCAGATTGAGTGGTTCAAGGCAGGTTCTGCATTGAACTTGATCAAAGCACAAAACGCTTAACACATAGCGGAATAGAAACTAAAAAGCCCGGCGCATTGCGCCGGGCTTTTTTATTACTCGTTATCGGTGGGTCAATTATTTACCATTCATTAAATAACCTACACGCAGCGTGAAGCTAAAGGTGTATGGAGAACCCATCTGAGGCCCAGCACCCCCTAAGAATCCGTAGTTCGAAGGATTCCAGGAGTCTTTCGTAGTAAACCCGTAACCAATACCTGCGGCATAGTCTAGGACGAATTGGTCCGCGAAAACTAACTGGTTTCCAAAGTCCATTTGTAGAGAACCTGCTACCGCTGTTTCACGTGTCGAAGGGTACATGAAAGTCACCGGGTCTGGCGGGTGATCGTAATCTATTTTATCGTAGTTGTACGTCGTTACAAATAGGTTAGGTTTTACGTAAGTACCTCTCATAATATGGCCGAAGCGCATGCGCTGCATATAGAAGTTTGGACTGCGCTTGAACTTGTAACCCATATTTATTGCACCGCCCATAGCGTTTTCAGCATCGTTCCATCCGTTTTGGTTTTCATAACCAGCACCGATGAAAATAAACCCTGCTTCCCAAGAAGTAGATGGGGTCACTGCTTGTTCGTAGGTCACAAAAGTGTAATTAGCACTGAATCCAGCAACGTCAATTTTTAGAGCCCTGTCGCGTTGTCCTGCATAAACACGGGCGTCGTCGATCATCTGTTGGCTAAAGTCCATCACTCGTCCACTTTCAAAAACTACTTTTTGCAAATAGTCTTTTTCAATGGTGAAGATGACAGAGTTTACAGGGGAACCAAATTCACGGTACTTGATGAAGTCCGGAGTTACCTCCATAATGGTCACTTCATCAATGGTTTTGTCCTTGTAGATGAGCATGTCCTGCGACTTAGCTGTAAAGCCAGCGCCTAGAACGAACAATGCGAGAAGAAACTTTTTCATTTTGTCTTGGTGGTTATTTGCCCAAGTTAATCAATTATTGTGCCTCAACCTTTTGTATTTTCATCGAGTATGAAATTTAATAAGATTCAACGCAGCTGGGCCATGTACGATTGGGCGAATTCGGTCTATTCATTAGTCATTAGTACCGTGCTGCTGCCCATCTATTACGAGGCGGTTACTAAAGAAAATGACGCTCGTGTGATGTTTTTTGGTTCTGAATGGGAGAATACGGTGATTTACAATTACGTGATTGCTGCATCCTTTTTGACCATTAGTATACTCAGCCCGTATCTAGGGGCGATGGCGGATAAGACCGGCCGCAGGAAGGTCTTCATGAACACTTTTATGATTACCGGGGGTGTGAGTACCATGCTGATGTATTTCTTCACTTCTAGTAATCCCGGTCTCGCACTAGTGCTGGCCTTTTTTGCTAGTCTCGGATTCACAGGGTCCTTTGTGTTTTACAATTCTTACCTGCCCATTATTGCACCTAAAGACATGCAGGACCGATTATCTGCGCGGGGATTCTCTTTGGGATATCTCGGTAGTGGTTTACTGCTTATTTTCTGTTTGGCCTTGGTTCAAATGCCGGAAACATTTGGATTGGCGGATGCGGGTATAGCTACCCGGTTTTCCTTTCTTATCACTGGTATTTGGTGGCTGGGCTTTGGATTGCCCGCCATCGGCAGGTTGCCCAAAGACGAAGTGAAGGACTATTTTGAATCAAAGCTGTTCTGGTCATCTTGGAAAGAGCTATTAGTTGTGTTGAAGGAATTAAGGGCGCTTCCTGCTTTGCGTAGATTCTTAAGCGGATTTTTCTGGTATTCTACCGGGATGCAGACCATTATTCTACTTGCTGCTGTGTTCGGCTCCAAAGTATTGGGATTGGAAAGTAGCCAACTCATCATTACTATTCTCATCATCCAATTTGTGGCTATTGCAGGAGCTGCGGTTTTCGCACGGTTGAGCGAACGTACCTCGAATACCTTTGCCATTAGCATAGGGGTAGCTGTTTGGATGGTTATTTGTTTCGGCGCCTATTTTGTACAAACAGCTAACCAGTTTTACGCCGTGGGCATGGGACTTGGATTTGTAATGGGTGCGGTACAGAGCCTTTCTAGAAGTACCTACAGTAAGATGCTTCC
>DJCX01000088.1:15544-15702 GCA_002430755.1 Flavobacteriales bacterium UBA5939
GCCACAACGGTAGGTATGTTCTCCATTGGAATCTTGGAATGGTTGACTGGAGATTTGAGAAACAGCGCCTTGGCCTTGTCGCTATTCTTCGCTATCGGGTTGGTCCAGATTCTTCGACTGCAGTCCTTTTACAAGAAATCCGCCACTGAAGCGGTATA
>DJCX01000088.1:16057-16198 GCA_002430755.1 Flavobacteriales bacterium UBA5939
GTTGCAGAACCTGCTTTGGGCCATGTTGCTAAATCCTCAGCACTTCGGGTAATTACGACCCCACCAATAAGTTCAACACTTTGGCTTTCGGCTGCGATGATCTCGCCTGAAATTTCAGCAACATCCCCAGGCATTAAGTTT
>DJCX01000033.1 GCA_002430755.1 Flavobacteriales bacterium UBA5939
GCTTTGAAGAGAGCGGTTAATGTTTTGACAGGCAGCACCATCGTTGAAGCCAAATCATACGTTGACTACACGGTTCGAGGTACGGATTCCGAAGAATAGTGTAACTTCGATATAAGAATCATCTTGTTTTGAGTTTCAAACAACGTTTCAATGCCTTACGAGAGCAGGTGAATATTCGCCTGTACGACAGCCGCGATTTTGTCTTAGGGGCATTGTCTAGACTTTCTTTCCTCGTTGCCTTAAGTACCATTGTATCTCTGATCATCTTCCACGGTTATCAGCTCACCGAAGAACAAAACCAAACGATTGGGTTGATTGTCCGGGCTTCGATAGGATATTATCTGGTAAAGTTCATCATTGAAATTATTTACGATTTCCACCCTTGGGCGTTCATTAAAGCAAGGCGCTGGGAGGCCATACTGATGGTGTTCTTGCTGATAGATATTTTTACGATAAATCTGCAAGGAGTGGAGTTGCTGAGCTTGCTTGGAGACGCTATTGGAGTAAGTAGTCTTCAAAGTGGATTTGTGTTGCTCTTGCAGTTCTACGTCATGGTCATTGTCTTCTTGGAATTCGGGAAGGTTGGGGAGCGTTTACCTGATTTTAATTTGAGTCCACCGTCCCTGTTGATCATCAGTTTTATCATCCTCATCTCTTTAGGTACGACGCTCTTGATGCTCCCGGAGATGACTGCTGGGGCAGAAGCTTTAGACTTTGTTACCGCGCTATTTACGAGCATTAGTGCAAGCTGTGTTACCGGGTTAAGTTTGATTGACATCTCCACCGTGCTTTCATTCAAAGGACAGATTATCGTGATGATCTTAATGCAATTGGGAGGTTTGAATATTATCTCTTTTGCGGCTTTGTTTGCCATCCTTCGTGGAGGATTCGGTATGCGTCAGCAGAATTTTATGAGTGAGAATCTTGGCGAGAGTATGCAGCAGAGTGGCAAGCTTGTTGGCGCTATTTTCAGATTGACACTGACCATTGAATTGCTCGGAGCTGTGGCCTTAGGTCTTGTGTGGTTCCCATATTTTGATTCATTGGGTAGTACGATGTTCCATAGCATATTTCACAGTATTAGTGCATTTAATAATGCTGGATTCTCATTGTTCTCAAACTCTCTTGCTACCCCTGGAGCGGCTTACTTGCCGAACGTACATTGGATTATTGCGCTATTGATTATTCTCGGAGGTATCGGTTTTGGAACTTTATCCGACGTCCTTGCCCAACCATGGCGTAAACAGTCGGTTGTAAGGAGCTGGCGTGGTCTTCGCCTAGGCACAAAAATAGGCCTGTCTGTGGCGGGTATACTTTTAGTAGTAGGTGGTGTTGTCTTTGCACTGACCTTGAGCTTTGACGGTAATGTTGGGACGCACTTATCACATAGCTTCTTCCAAAGTATCACTGCGCGTACTGCAGGGTTTAATACCATTGATATTGGTGCAATGGCAATGCCTGCATTGTTAATGATGATATTCCTTATGTTTATTGGGGGTGGTTCTGGTTCTACAGCCGGTGGTATTAAGACCAGTACGTTTGCACTCGTATTCTTGAGCGCTGCCGCTACTATTCGTGGCAAGAAGGACATTAATCTCTACAAGAATAAAATTCCTTGGGAGTTGATGAATAGAGCGTTTGCTGTTTTCTTATTCGCCATTGTATTTATTTTCTTGGGCATATTCACCTTGACTATTTTGGAGCCGGAAATGTCCTTTCTGGAATTGGCTTTTGAACAAGTGAGTGCCTTCTGTACAGTGGGGCTAAGTACAGGTATCACCGCAGATTTATCCTTCGGTAGTAAGGTGGTAATCATGCTCAGTATGCTTGTAGGTAGGGTAGGAACCTTGACGTTGGCATTCGCACTGAGTGGAGCGCGTCCAGAATCTAATGCCTTTACTTATCCTAAAGGCAATATGCACGTCGGCTAATAAAAAAAGCCGCTCCCTGATAAAGAAAGCGGCTACATTGAGGGTTATTTCCCCATTAATTCTTGTCTTGGAAGTCTAGGTTCTTGAGTCCAATGAACTTCAGGAATTTCTTTCCATTGATTTTCAAAGTCTCTTTAACTCCTGTAGCGAGTTTTTTCGATGCTGCATCGTCCGGTCTAGAGACAAATTTAGAATCGCGGTAGCTTACTCCTTCACCCGGCTTGGTGTAGAAATAGGTGTAGAAGCTTTTTCTGCTTTCTCCTTCAGGAATATTGATTTTACGATACCCGTGTGGGCTATTGTCGTCGGTGTAGAAAATTACTGCGGTATTGAAGGTAGGGGGAACTTTCACCTCACACTCCGTCATTTCTTTATTCCATAACTCTAGATCGCCACCGTATTCTGGTTTCCAATTCTTATTGAGGTAAACCAAAAGGTTAATACGACGCCACAAGCCCAATTTTGGGTTCATGTTTACATCTATATGAATATCCACGTATGAACCATTCTTGCCTTGGTGCACACCAGAGCCTAAGGCGTCTGTGGTTGTGTGTAATCCTTCGATACCCGTAATTCTAGAGAGTTGCGCATACCATTCATCAGAAGATACGGCCTCACGAATTTTTGCAAACGAAGGGTGCCAACGTTCGAAGTGGTAATCTTCGCTCTTGTCCTCATTAAGGCTTTTGCGCTTAACGTTCAGGTCTTGAATGGACGGGAAGTTGTCGAACAGGTCGTTGGCAATTTCTTCCGTAAAGAAGTTTTCCATCACCAAATACTTACAAGGTTTTGCATTCGTGTAAGAAGCGTTCAATGCCTCAGCATGCTCTGCCTTTAAGTACGCGTCTTGAATAATTCCTTGTGCCATAATTCGTTCGATTTGAATCCAAATATAAGTGTAGCCCTAATTACTTGCGAGCGACATTTGTCAGTTTTCCATAAACCACCCTGAAAATAAAGGGTAAAAGTCGTTTGAAAGGCACTGCGAATCGCTCGTACCGGCCAATAATGATTTGCTTAGGCGGATTAGTTTTCTGAGTTTTTCTCAGGAATTTTCGGGCCAATTCTTCAGGCGACATTCCCTTTTCCTGGGCCACACTGTTTTTGCCAATACGAGTGCCATCAGGACCTAGACTGCTTAAGGTAACTGCGGTATTGATAAATCCAGGACTGAGAATCCCAGCATGAACCCCTGATCCTTCTAATTCGTACTGTAGCGATTCAAAGTAACCGGCCACGGCGAATTTACTTGCAGCATAGGCTGCCAATTTCGGACTTCCGAAGTAAGCAAGAATACTAGCGACGGTCCAGATTTCTCCGCTACGTCGTTCAATCATGGTCGGCAATACTGCCTTGGTTAGTGCGACTGAAGCCCAGAAGTTCACTTCTAAAACTCTTCGTTCTACCTGAAAATCCATGTCCTCAACACGTCCTAAATGGCCTATACCGCCATTGTTTACGAGTATATCGATACGACCCTTGAAGTCGAGTGCTTCTTGGGTCCATTGCGATGCATTCTCGTGCTTGCTGAGGTCGAGTGGAAGAACCATACACGTATCAGGTTGTCTAAGACTTTCTTTTACGGCCAATAACAACTCTTCCCTACGCGCTGAGATAATGGTGAAGGCGCCGGCGTTTGAATAAGCCTCCGCAAGCGCACGACCTATGCCGCTGCTCGCTCCAGTGATCCAAACAACTTTACCTTCAAATGACTTCATTATCTATTTCTTCTTGGTGCGCCTTTAAATTTAGAACTTCCTTTTGATTTGCTCTTGGAAGATTTACGCTTACCGCTATCGAATCTGTCTTCACCTATTCTTTTGCGTTTTGGACGATCGCCACGTGCTTCTAAACGGTCCCCAAAGTCACGGCCAAAGCGGCTGGAACCACCTTCGTCACGACGTTCGCGACGCTCATATCCTCCGCGGTCTTCACGACGGCCTCTGTTTTCAAAGCCTCCGCGGTCTTCACGACGTCCTCGGCTTTCAAAACCTCCACGGTCTTCTCTGCGTCCCCGGCCACCGCGATCGTCTCTACGACTACCGCGGTCTCTACCGCCACGTCCGTCTCTTCGTCCACCATATCCTCCGCGTGAACTGCTTCGTTGTGGCGCGCTTCCTCCTTCTTCGAAGTAGGCATTAATAGTGTATGATCCGGTTTTGGAACCCGCTAAACGTGCAGCTATATCTGCAGCGTAGCGCTCTTCAACATCTATACGAGAGAACGTCTTGTCCATATCGATCTTACCGATACGCACTTTCGTGCCTTCCATGACGTCGTTGATCACACCCATCAATCTAGAAGGGTTGACTTTTTGACGGTATCCTAGATCAACAACGATAGTTTTAAATCCTTCCTCCCTTCCAGTCTTAGAATCTCTGCGACCGTGATCTTTGACCTTCTTCGCAGTTTCGTTGATATTGCGTGCACCGCGGTAACGGCTCAGGATAGTGCTTACTTCATGGCCTAAGAAACGCTCGATGAGGTCTGCCTTGCTCAAATGAGCGAGCTTGTCCATGGCTTCTTCTACCAAAGTAGGATCTAATTCATAGGCATGCTCCATGGTTTCAAGCTCATTAATTGCTTGACGCATTTTCACCTCACAAATGTCTTCTCCAGAAGGCACTAATTTGGTTTCGAAACTCTTACCGATGATTCGTTCTAGGTTTTTCACCTTGCGCATGTTACGTCCGTGTGTAATCACCAGAGAGATACCACTAGCTCCGGCACGACCAGTGCGGCCTGAACGGTGAACATATACTTCCGGATCGTCCGGAATATTTACGTTGATTACATGGGTAAGGTCATTGACATCAATACCACGCGCAGCCACGTCAGTAGCTACCATTACATTGAGTGATTTATTTCTAAAACGCTTCATAACGTCATCGCGTTGCGCTTGACTCAAATCACCATGAATAGCTTCAGCACGGTAACCGTCATTGACTAATTGCTCGGCAATACTTTGCGTTTCTCTACGCGTACGGCAAAAGACAATACCGTACATGTCCGGATTAAAGTCGAGAATACGACGCATGGCCTCATAGGTGTTCTTCGAGCTTACCACATACAACTCGTGCTCTACATTAGAAGCACTGATGTTGCGTTTTCCCGCAGAAATCTCCTTCGGTTCGGTCAAATATTTCTTGGTCAGATGCTTCATTCCCTCTGGCATCGTTGCAGAGAAACAAAGCGTCTGCTTGTAATCTGGGGTATTGGCAAGAATGGCGTCCAATTCATCTTGGAATCCCATGCTGAGCATTTCATCTGCTTCATCAAGCACTAGGAACTGCACATCTTCGATGCGCAATTTGCGACGTTCGATTAAATCTAAGGTACGTCCTGGCGTTCCTACCACAATCTGAGGTCTGCCTTGAAGCTCTTTGATTTGTTTAGATATAGGTGAACCGCCATAAACTGCGGTTACTTTTACATCCATAAACTTAGCGTACGATTCGATGTCTTTGGCGATTTGTAAACAAAGCTCGCGCGTTGGTGCGAGAACAATCGCCTGAACGTGTTGAACGTCTTCGTCAAGTTGGTGGAGGATAGGCAGAGAGAACGCTGCCGTTTTACCGGTACCTGTTTGTGCGAATGCAATAAGGTCGGTTGGTTCTTCGAGCAAATGTTCAATGCTCATTTTCTGAATAGGAGTCGGTTCTACGAATCCTAAAGCTTCTACACCGCGAATGATATCGGGATGCAGACCGCTGTCCTTGTACGTTTCCATAAAGTTGGCCTCAGGGGCCTTTAAAAATTGCCCAGTTCCGCTGGGTGCGCCTACTAGAGTGTCAGCGCTTCCTTTCAATTTTTAGCCTACATGGAAGATGGACACCCGTGATAATCAGGCGCAAAAGTAAGCATAATTAAATTGGCAAGTCTTATTTAACCCCTTGGGCCCGGATGACCCATGCCTCACCTTGGTGGTATTTGCCTTCGTTGAGTACCACTTTTTCCTCCCAGACTTCAACGGATTGTAAGTCCTTTAAAAGGTTGGAAACGCCTTCAACAGTAAAGCACATATCCGCCTTTTGAGGGCCACCGCTGCCCATGCCAATATTCTTCACTGAAAATCCTTCGAATACTACAACTCCATTTGGATGGAGCAAATTCACAAGGTGACCGTAGCAGTCTTCCACTTTCACAGGAGTGTGGAAATAGCAAAAGGCTGCCGCATCGTATGGACCGCCTTGGTAACTAAGGGCATCACTCACGGTGTATGTGATTTCGCATTTGTTTTGCTTGGCAAGCGTAAGGGCTTTGTCTCTTCCAGAAGCGCTGAGGTCAAAAGCTTCAACTTCCCAGCCTAGTTGGGCAGCGTATACGGCATTTCTTCCTTCACCTTCGGCTGCAAATAAAATTTTACCTGGCTTTTGAGTGTCCAAACACGCCTTAATAAAGTTATTAGGGGCGGTGCCATACGCATAGGGTTGCTCGGAATACCGTTGATTCCACATTTGGGTAAAAGCATTTTTATTCATGGCAACGAGGTAAATTTGACATTAGGCCGTTTCTTTGCCAAAGGTAGTCCACTTATGCCCGTTTTTGCGGTATACCACGGCCAAATAGAAACCTTTAAGGATTCGGTTAAATTTATTTCAGTTTGGGTTGTGGAATAAATAGAAGGGCTTATATTTGCACCCCCGAAGAATAACGGGTTAATAGAAGTAGTTATGAAGCGTACATTTCAACCTAGCAATAGAAAACGTAGAAACAAGCACGGATTCCGTTCAAGAATGGAAAGCACTGACGGCCGTAAAGTATTGGCGTCTCGTCGCTCTAAAGGTCGTAAGCGTTTGACTGTTAGTGATAAAGGAAACTATAAAGGTTAAGATGTTCAAAACCTTTTGATAATATATAGGTGTTGCCATTCGCAACACCTTTTTTTTGGCCTCACGGCGCCTAAATTTGCACAAATCTTAAGTTCATGCCGAAAGATACTTCCATCAAGCACGTCTTAATAATCGGATCTGGTCCTATTGTCATTGGCCAAGCATGTGAGTTCGATTATTCAGGATCACAAGCCTCACGCTCCTTGCGAGAAGAAGGCATCATTGTCACCCTTATTAATTCCAACCCAGCAACCATCATGACGGATGAGGTTGTTGCCGATAACATTTACCTCAAACCACTTACTGTGGAGAGCATTGAGGATATTTTGAAGACACATCCCGATATCGATGTAGTTCTTCCTACAATGGGTGGACAGACCGCGTTGAACCTTTGTATCGAAGCCGATAAGCAGGGTATTTGGGAGGAAAATGGCGTGAAGATTATTGGTGTCGATATTGATGCCATTAACATTACCGAGGATAGAGACGAGTTCCGCAAATTGATGGAGGAGATCGACGTGCCTATGGCCCCGTCTCGTATTGCGAAGAGCTTCTTACGCGGTAAGGAAACTGCCCAAGAATTTGGCTTTCCACTCTGTGTGCGTGCCTCATTTACCCTTGGTGGTGCGGGTGCTACGTTTGTGCATACCGAAGATGAATTTGATACGGCCCTCAGCCGTGGACTAGAGATTAGTCCAATCCACGAAGTAATGATTGACAAGGCCCTACTCGGATGGAAGGAGTACGAGCTGGAGTTGCTTCGCGATAAAAACGACAACATTATCATCATCTGTTCTATTGAGAACATGGATCCAATGGGTATCCACACGGGTGATTCAATTACCGTTGCTCCTGCAATGACCTTGAGCGATACCACGTACCAAAAGATGCGTGATATGGCGATTAAAATGATGCGTAGCATTGGAACATTCGCAGGTGGATGTAACGTGCAGTTCGCTGTGAGTCCTGACGAAAACGAAGACATCGTTGCTATTGAGATCAACCCTCGTGTGAGTCGATCGTCAGCATTGGCCTCGAAAGCAACGGGTTACCCTATCGCAAAGATTGCTGCCAAGATGGCTATCGGTTACACTTTGGATGAGCTGATGAACCAGATCACCAAAACGACGACAGCATATTTTGAGCCTACCTTAGATTATGTGATCGTAAAGATCCCTCGTTGGAACTTCGAGAAATTCGAAGGCGCCGATACGCGACTAGGTATTCAGATGAAAGCCGTAGGGGAGGTTATGGGAATTGGCCGCAGCTTCCAGGAAGCCTTACATAAAGCGGCGCAATCACTTGAAATCAAGCGAAACGGCTTGGGTGCCGACGGTAAAGGATTGACCGATCAGGATACCATCTTGCACAAATTAGAGCACGCTTCGTCGGACCGCTTGTTCGTCATCTATGATGCTATTCAAATGGGGATTCCACTGCGTACCATCTTCGATATCACGAAGATTGACATGTGGTTCTTGAAGGAAATTGAAGACCTAGCGAAAGTACAAGCGCGTATCGAAAAGCACAGCCTTGAAAGCCTGCCGAAGGATCTGATCCAAGAGGCGAAGATGAAGGGTTTTGCAGATCGTCAAATTGCGCACATGGTTCGTGCCTTAGAAAGTGAGGTACACCAAAAAAGAACGGATCTTGGTATTAAGCGTGTGTGGAAGCTTGTGGATACTTGTGCTGCAGAGTTCCCTGCGCAAACGCCTTATTACTATTCTACCTTCGAAATGCCTTACGTTACTGCGGATGGCGTGGAGATTATTGAAAATGAAAGTGAGGTAACCGAGCGTGAGAAAATCATCGTTTTAGGTTCCGGTCCTAACCGTATTGGTCAGGGTATTGAATTTGATTACAGCTGTGTACACGGTGTTTTGAGTGCCCGCGAAGAAGGCTACGAAACCATAATGATCAACTGTAACCCAGAGACGGTAAGTACAGACTTTGATACTGCAGATAAGCTGTACTTCGAGCCGGTGTTCTGGGAGCATATTTATGATATCATTCTTCACGAGAAGCCGCGCGGTGTGATTGTTCAGTTGGGCGGTCAGACGGCATTGAAATTGGCTGAGAAGATGAGCCGTTACGGCATCGAAATTATCGGTACTTCTTACGAAGCTTTGGATTTGGCAGAAGATAGGGGCCGATTCTCAACGCTGCTGAAGGACATCAACATCCCATATCCGAAATTTGATGTAGCTACGAACGCTGATGAAGCTTTGGATATCTCTGATGAACTAGGCTTCCCAATCCTTGTACGTCCGTCGTACGTATTGGGGGGTCAAGGGATGAAGATTGTCATCAATAAGGAAGAGCTACAGCGCCACGTGATCAACCTCTTCAAGGAGTTTGAAGGCAACCGTGTACTTCTTGACCATTACTTAGATGGGGCCATCGAAGCAGAGGCAGATGCCATTTGTGATGGTGAAGATGCCTACATCATTGGAATCATGGAGCACATCGAGCCGTGTGGTATTCACTCGGGCGATAGCTCGGCAGTATTGCCGCCGTTTAACCTTGGACCGCTCGTCATGGAGCAAATCAAGGAGCATACCATCAACATTGCGAAGGCGCTCGATACCAAAGGGCTGATCAACATTCAGTTCGCCATTAAAGACGACGTTGTGTATATCATCGAGGCCAACCCTCGTGCATCGCGTACCGTGCCGTTTATCTGTAAGGCATACGGTGAGCCGTACGTGAATTACGCCACAAAAGTGATGTTGGGTACGAAGAAGGTGAAAGACTTTGATTTCAATCCACAGATGGAAGGTTTCGCTATCAAGATTCCTGTGTTCTCGTTCAGTAAATTCCCGAACGTGAACAAGAAACTTGGACCAGAGATGAAGTCTACTGGTGAGGAGATCCGATTCATCAAGGATTTGAAGGATCCAGTATTTAAGAAATTACATAGTGAGCGCAGCTTGTATTTGAGCCGCTAACGTTAACAGAAGTTTTGAAATCCCGGCGCCATCGGCGCCGGGATTCTTTTTTATCTTGGAAAAAAAATTCGCTGCGTGTTTAGATTCATAGCACTAACTATCCTTGCTTATTTCATCTTCCGATGGCTCGACAGATTCTTCGGTGGTGCTCCTGCACCTCGCAAAAGAGGCAGTCGCCCTTCCAGCGGTACTCGCGAGAAGCGCAGTAGTGTGAAAAAAGATGTGGGTGAATACGTCGACTACGAGGAGGTGAAAGAAGATAAGTAGCCTTGAAACTCGGAATCATCACATATTATTGGCCTCCTGCAGGCGGACCTGGCGTTCAGCGTTGGTTGAAGCTTAGCAAATACCTCGCGCGCGAGGGCGTCGAGCTGTTTGTGGTTACTGTGGATGCCGATAAGGCTACCTATCCACTGCGGGACGAAGGCTTACAATCAGATGTAGCCAATGGTATTACAGTCATTCGCACCGGTACCAATGAAAAGTTCGGCGCGTACAAGAAGGTGACCGGTAAAAAACAAGTGCCTTTTAGCGGATTTAGTGGTGAGGATGCCAAGGTGAGTATGCTGCAGAAGATTGCTCGATTTGTTCGTGGTAATTTCTTTGTTCCGGACGCTCGAATAGGTTGGAACAAGCATGCCTACAGCGCCGCTGAGAAAATCATCGTGCAGCACGATGTGAGGCATTGGATTACGACTTCTCCACCGCACAGTACCCAGCTGGTAGGATTGAAATTGAAGCGCAATTACGGCATTCATTGGACCGCCGATTTCCGCGATCCGTGGACGGATATTTATTACTACCGTAAATTCTACCCTACAGCCCTTACTAGAGCCTACGAGCAAGGCTTAGAACGAAAAGTGTTCTCTTCTTGCGATGCTTTGTTGAGTGTGAGTCCGGCATGGAGCAAACTCTACCAAAGTAAAGGTGCAGTGCCTACGAGCAAGGTGGACACTGTGACCAATGGTTTTGATGCTGAAGATTTCGCTGGCCAACAAGCCAATCGTCCAGAGGATTTCACCATCACCTATGCTGGTACATTGGCAGCACAGTATCCTGTGGCCGATTTTATAACTGCCCTCAATCAACTTGATTTTCCGGTAATTCTTAAAGTAATTGGTTCTTGGGACGGATTGAGTAAGAAGCGATTAGAGAAAGCCGCTGATCATGTTCAGTTGAAGTTTGTAGAATATGTACCTAAAAAGGACCTGAATGCCATGATGATGGCCAGTCACCTGTCGCTATTCTTGCTCCCGGAGGTAGAGAGTGCAAAAGGGCATATTCCTGGGAAGCTCTTTGACTATCTAGGTGCTGGTAATCCTATTTTGGGATTGGGTCCAGTGGATGGCGATGCAGCAGGAATCATTCGTGATGCTCAGGCAGGGGAGGTTTTTAGTTATGGAAACACCGGAGGGATCGTTGACTTCTTAAAAGCGCACAAGCAGCAATGTCCAACATTGGATGCAGCGCTTACGGCTCCTTATGAAAGAAGTGTTCAAGCCAAGGCCGTGTTGAAGGCTGTATTTGGCGACTAAGGAAAAATAGAACCCACAAAAAAAGCCACCCGCGCAGCGGGTGGCTTTTTATTTCTCTGAAGAAAAATTACGCTTTATTCTCTTTGTAGGCCGACCATCCGAAGTAGGCGATTAGCAGTAAGAGCAGACCTGATCCTGCCATATTTACCTTTTGACCGGCATAGAAAGACTTTGGTTTGAATTCAAACACGATTTCATGCTTTCCGGCAGGAACCTTCATGCCTCGGAGGGTGTAATTCACACGAATGTGCTCTACAGGTTCACCGTCTATGTAGGCTTGCCAATCATTCCCGGAACCTTCGTAGTAGATTTCTGAGAAGACCACAAAGGCATTGCCGCCTTCAAAACTGTACTCCATATACTTTGGATCGTAGCTGGTGAGCTTCACTTTGGCCGGAGCGAATGAGGTTGTATTGCCTAAGTAGTCGCCATATCGCGCATCTACAACGGCTGTTGACTTAGGATTGAAACTTGAGAGCGCAGCCATTTCAGCATCGGCATTCGCGACCACATTTATAGTGCTTACCGACCAAGCATTTCCACAAGCGTTTGGGTTACGTTGCGCTTGAGGTTGGCCGTTGGCACCCTGAGCGATCACATATTTGGCATTTAGCATGCTGAAACACGCCATGTTTTGCTTGTTAAGCTGGTTATCGATAAGGTCCTGATAGCGCTGTAGTTTGGCACCGTGATAGCCCCCAATACTCTTGTGGTGGTAGCTGGTGTAACTGTCGTTGGTAAGGCCTGCCGTACTGTTCCAAACGCGGAAGTGCGGATCGTTGTCTTGCAGGATCGCTTGGTTGGCTGCATTGGGTGCATATTGTTGCTCCCATTGGCGTTTGGATTGGAAGTCGTCCAATTCTAATTGGTCGCGATCGAAACCGTAGAGGTCCAATAAGGTGATCGCACCAACTGCAGCAATGGTAGCCACTTGGTTTAATTTACCAATGTGCCATACGTACAAGGCTGCTGCGGTGAGCAAGCCAAAGATTAGAGAGCGCATTGCTGAGCTTGTGATGATTCCTTGACGATCGCTAATAAGCTGATCTAGAGAAAAACCTTGTTGTGTGAAGCCCACGTCGCGTGCACCTTCAAGATTCATCGCATACGGCGCGATCAATCCAAAAAGGACTACGAATCCAGCGAATGCGGCTGCTCCTCGAGTGAAGGCTTTCATTCTTGCAGGCTTATCAAGTCCTATCCAACTGTTCAGGCCATAGATGCCGTAGAATGGGATGAGGAAGAAGAGTACTACCATCGCCATCGATGGTACACGGAACTTATTGTAGAGCGGAAGTGCGTCGAATAGGAGTTTATTGAAGGATTCAAAATTGGACCCCCAAGCCATAAACAGGAAGACGATACCGGAAGCCAACACCCAATTTCTCATCGTTCCACCAACGGTAAATAGGGCCAGGCAAAAGAGGAAAAATACGCCTGCACCCACATAGTAGGCGCCGTTGCCCATGCTTTCTCCCGTCCACTTCATGAAGGCAGCACCCATGTATTGATTGGCTTGTGCCTCGGCTTGACTGGCGTTCATTCCTTGCTGACGGAAGGCGCGAACGAGTTGATCAAAGGTTTCTGTGCCCATATCTGAGTAATCGACCATCATACCGCCGCCGGCAGCATTTGGGATAACTAAAGCAACACTTTCGTAAATACCGCTGGACCAGGCCATGGCATAATCGAACGAAAGACCACCTTCGCCTTGATTTTGATTTTTATTGGTCAATTCTGAAATCCCGCCACGCATACTTTCCTTCGTGTACACCTGAGTCCCCCACATGTTTGCAAGGTTAGGACCGATGCTTAGAACTGCGGCTACTAGTAGCCATCCAGTGAGCTTAGCGAATTCTGGAAGTGCCTTTTCACGAGCGTATTTAATGAGGTAAGTAATCCAGATAATACCCATGAATAAGCCAGCGTAATAGGTGATTTGGAAGTGATTTCTATGGATGCTAAGACCCGCGAAAATGGCCATGAGAATCATTGCTTTCCAATTCTTCTTTTCGAAGATGAGCAGTAGTGCCATAATCATAAGGGGGATGAAAGCTGCAGTATTAACCTTGGCATTGTGCCCCGCAGCGTAACCTATGATGAAGAATCCGGAATATCCGTAAGCGAAGCCGCCAATGGTGCTTAGCCAGTGATTTACTCCGAGACCCCTAAGACCAATAAACCCACCGATCATCAAATAGAAAATGATGTACGTAGAGGATGTGGTCCCTCCAATAGCTTTCACAGCACCTGTGATGTATTGAAAGATATTGCCGCCGTATTTTGTTGAAATCTGTGCCGTGGGCATGCCGCTAAACATCGAATTGGTCCAAAGAGGCTCTTCGCCCGAGGCCTCGCGGTAATCACGAATTTCTTTGCTTTTGGCGTAGCCGAGTTTAATATCGTCTTGGTCAAGAATATCGCCGCTGAGGTAAGCTGGGCTTAAAAAGGCTACATTCAAGCCTAATAAAATTGCGATTGGAAGTATCCATGTACGCAAAAGTGGCATCCATTGCTTCATAGTAGGTCGTGCTCGTTATTTGGACCTCCAAACTACCAAAACTTGTGGAATAATAAGGTGTCTTAACCTTGATAATCCCTCGATTAGGTGGTATTTTTCGGGCCTAACACAACGCATTGATATGGCCCGCAAGATTAGCAAGGCAGAAATCGGTCAAATTTTAGAACAAGGGTGTGACGAACGTGTGCACCTGATCGAAGGCACCAACCGCAATAAATACCACCTCAATCCAGTAGAATACGAGACATTATTGCAGCGGGGTTCTTGTACCGCTAATTTGTTGACGCCTCGCTCGCACGGTGTGGCAAAGGCGTTCTTAGGTAAGTACGACGAGCTCAACTACGAGAGTTTACTCGAAAAACAAAGCAAGCGACTTATTGATCTGGTTGGTAGTGAGAACAACGAGCCGTTTGATATTTATTTCGGACCGTCCGGCTCAGATTTGGTGTACTATCCGCTGATGTTCCAATTAATGCTGAACCCGAGCAAGAAGCTTATCAATATTGTGAGCTGTCCAGAGGAATTGGGTTCCGGCTCTGGTTATGCTTCGGAAACTCGCTTTTACGCTAATTTCAACCAGTTCGGTGAGAACATTGTGAAAGGTGATTTCGTCGACCCGGAGCATGTAAGTGAAGTCCATTACCTAGATGCTCGAGATGCGGAAGGAAACATCCTCGACCGCAGTAAAGCGATTAAAGAAATCATTTCAGCCAATAAAGACGCTGCAGTAGTTGGGTCGTTGGTATTTGGTTCCAAATCTGGAATTAAAGACGATCTTGATATTATTGATCCAAACGACGGCACCATGTGGGTGGTCGATTTGTGTCAATTCCGTGTAGATCCGAAGCTCATCCACGATTTACTTGAAAAAGGTGTGATGATCATGCTTACGGGTTCTAAATTCTTCCAAGCGCCTCCATTCTGTGCAGCGATGTTGGTTCCAAGAAAATGGAGCGAGCGCTTGAAAGAAGTAGATGCCTCAATCATTGCGCCGTACGGAAAACTCTTTTCAGCCTACGATGTGCCTTGGTTCATGCAAAACATGCGCGAGTACTTACCGGAGAATGAAAACAAATCACTTCGCCTGCGTTGGGAGATTGCCTTGGATGAAATGGAGGCATATAGCTACTGGTCAACGCAGCAGACGGACGATATAATCACACGCTGGGCCACTGGTGTTATGGCTAGATTAGAAGATTCAGAACACTTTAAATTGATGCCGGATCAGCTGAAGACGAACATGTCCATCATCAGTTTCCAAGTATGGGTTGGTGGTCGTGCGTTGAATAACGCCGAATTAAAGGACCTATTTAAGGCTATCGCTACCGCTACTCACGAAGGTTTCAAGGATGGCATAAACAAAGTATTCTTCGGACAGCCGGTTCAATACGGTGACAAGAGTTTTATTCGCTTAGCTATTGGTGCGTACAGCGTTCGTTCTTTCTTGGAAGAGGATGCGATTGATTTGCACAACGATTACCGAGTGATTGAGATCATTGAAGACTACGCGAAAAAAATGTTTGGTTGATTTCGACCCAGGACATATCGAAAGTAATTGCCCAATCACAAGGGCATGTGAATGAGCAAGACACGAGTCTGATCGTTACTCATTTGCCAGCACTTAATGAACGATTAGCCTTTCTAAGCGATTCGTTTTCAAAGAACACCTTACACGCCATTGCGGTAAAGACGAACCCGCATCCTCAGATGTTAAAGCATCTCGTGGATTTAGGCTACGGCTTGGAAGCAGCTTCTATAGAAGAGGTGAATATGGCCATTGCAGCGGGGTGCTCGCCAGATAAAATTGTCTTTGACTCGCCGGTTAAAACGCGCAGTGAAATCGACTGTGTCTCGGGAATGACCGGTATGTTGGTCAACGTGAATTCCCTGGGTGAATTGGACCGATTTCCTGCAAACCCAACCTGTGTCGTGGGTATTCGCGTTAATCCACAAGTACATACGGGTGCACCTGAAATGTTCGATGTAAGTCGCAATGAAAGTAAGTTTGGTGTACCAGTTTCGAACGCTGAAGCCATTCTAGAGGCCGCATTAGCGCATCCAGTGCAAGCCTTGCATATGCATAGCGGCTCACAAATGAAAGATCTTGAGGTTCAGCGTCAAGCGCTCATCTCCTTGAAGCAGTTGGCCGATCAGATCAATACCGCTTCCCCCGGACAAATACACACCTTAGACATCGGTGGCGGCTTGCCGTCAGAGTCGCTTTCCGAATCGACTCGTATGGCAGAATATGGCGCCATTGTACAAGACATTTTCGCCGATTCACAGTACCACCTAGTCACTGAATTTGGACAGTGGGTGCATGCTGAGGCTGGATTCGCACTTTCTCGTGTAGAGTATGTTCTGGATCAAAGTCGTGTTTTTATTCACCTCGGTGCCGATTTCTTTATGCGTGATGCCTACACCAAGGCGCGACCATTCGCGTTGAATATTTGGGATGATGCTGGTATGCAAATCCAGGGCCCGGAGAGCAACTTTGATATTGCAGGTCCGTTGTGTTTTGCTGGCGATTATTTGGCCCATGGCGTAGCATTGCCAGCGGATACTTCAGAGGGAAATTGGCTGAGCATTAGAAGTACAGGTGCCAATACGTATGCTCTATGGTCCCGCCATTGCTCGAGAACAGTGCCGAAATGTATCGCATTTGATGGTGAGAAAACCACTATTTGGAGCGAACGTACGACAATCAATTATTAATCTTATTTTTGGAACACAAGTCGCAATAAATGAAAAAGATATTTTCACTCTTAATGGTCGTTCTTTCCACTGCAGCATTTGCGCAGGTGATGACCGTTAGTGTTGATGACAATAGCTGGGAAGTGTGTCCTACGGATGTAGTGAATGTGAACGTTAGTCGTTCAACCCCTTCCAACAATGCTGTTGCCATGAACGGATCCTCTACCTATTTGGAAATCCCTTATTCAACCTATACCTCATTTGGTACCTCAAGCTTTTCTGTAGAATTTTGGGTAAGTCTAAACTCAGTTTCTCAGTTAACCTACCTAGCATACAACCGCAGTGCGACAAACCAAGGTTGGGCCATTTATGTAGACCAACAAGGTCATGTGGGATTCGGTGCAGTAGACGGCATCGGAGGTTTTGACAACATGACGGGTAACATCACTGATATCAATGATGCTTCATGGCACCATGTTGCTGTTACTTGGAACCGCGGTACTACAACCGCTACGCTCTATATTGATGGTGGATTCGAGACTTCAAAGAACATGTCCCTAGGGGATGTAAGCTCAAATGCATCCACGTATTTAGGATACGGTTTAAGCCTGTTTACAGGTGCTCCAGTGTACGCGAATGGCGAATTTGATGAATACCGCGTATGGTCTGAGGAGCGTTCTTCAGGAGATATTCAGACGTACATGTCAACACATTTGAATCCGGCTTCATTCCCAACACTTGCACAGAACTTTGATTTTAATGAGTTGGTAAGCACCACGGGTTGGGTAGACTGTGTGGAAGGAGAGGTTGCACCTGCAGGAACTAGTGCACCATCTATCTCTTTAGCAGGTGGTCCTGCAATGACCTTCAACTTTGCATACACTTGGAATACCTTAGTTACCGGCCTCTCGCAAAGCGGTCCGAACTTTCAAGAGACCTTTGATGCTGACGACACTGTTTTAGTAAGCACAGGTTACTGCAAGTATGAGGCCTTTGATACCGTTTACGTTACTGCATTGGATTGTGATACACTCACAGATCCACGTGACGTTGCCGCAGTATTTGCCCCAACAGCTTTTACACCAAACGGTGACGAGAAAAACGACTATTACATTGTTAAGGCGAATGCCATCAGCTACTTTGAAATGCAGGTGTACAATCGTCTTGGAAACATCTTATTCTACAGCAAAGACATCAATACTGGATGGGACGGTACCTTTGACAATAGTACATGCTATGAAGGTGTGTATGTTGCGAAAATCATATACCGTGACCTTGAGGGCATAGAGTACGTGAAGTACCAACAGTTCTCTCTGATGCGATAGAAAAATTTGAAAGCATAATAAAACCCGCAGGTCAACCTGCGGGTTTTTTTATTCCGTAAGTGGCACTTACGCTCGGGTCCAAACGGTACTTCGTCCGAGCCAAGTGATGCCAAGAACATACCCTTTAAAGTATAGGGTGCCGTCTTCTTGTAGCAAACAATAGCATTCGTAGGTTTTACCGTTGTTTGGATCATAAATGGTGCCTTCTTGCCACTCCCTCTCAGACGAGTTCCATCTTAGCTCTTTAAGAATGACAAGATTCATTAGCTGCCTTTTGGCCAAGGCAGGGTCTTCATTGAATTCATCCACACGAGGCATAGAGCCGTCCGAGTTCGCTGGGTCTTCCAACCAGATGATACGACCGTAGTACAGACCTTTTTCTTCGTAGACCTCAATCTTAGACGATTTGATATCGTTGTACCATGTACCTAAGATATCATTCTGAGCAAAGGACTGAAGCCCTACGAATAGGCTCAATACTACAAGCCAATTTCTCATGTCAGGAGTTTTTGAGTTCTCTGTCGTTCTTTGCACCGCTCACGCTAGCGTTTAGTTCAAAGCCGATGATAAGACCAAAGGCATTCACATAAATCCAGAGGAGCATGATAAGTAGCGTACCTATAGAACCGTAAAATTTGTTGTAGGTCGAGAAGTTTTCGACGTAATACCCAAATCCATTCGAAGAAAGAATGATTAAAACGGTCGCAAGGATAGATCCTGGGCTGATGAATCTCCAATCGGTCCCTCGAACAGGTCCATAATTGTAAACCAATGAAATACCTACTAAGATGGTCGCGAGCAAGACCAATAGACGCACCCAATAAATAATGGTCGCACTGTAGGCCAAAATATATCCTTGATCGGCAAGCCACCCTGTGAATCCTTGGGAAAAGATGAGAGCCACTAGCGCCACCATTATCAACAACGTCAAAGCAATGGTCAACAAGAAAGCACTCAAGTATTGCCACCAGAAATTTTTGACATCACTGATGTTATAACTAATCCCAAGATTAGAAACTAAGGAAAGTGTACCGTTGGTTGCAAAAAGCATAGCGGCAATGAAGGTCACTGATAAAAGCCCTCCTCGCTTGATAGTTAAAATATCTTCGATGGCATCAAAGGCCATGTCGTGCGTGGATGGCGGAAGTACATCACCAAGAACCGCAAATAATTCCATTTGGAACGTGTCGATAGGCAGATAGGCAATCAAGGTGAAAATAAAGATGATGCCTGGGAACAGAGCAAGGAAAAAGCTGAAGCTTACAGAGCCAGCACGCGTTGAAATAGCGCCTTCATAGATTCCTTGAAAAAAGAAATACAGGACATCCCACACCGACAATCCGTCGAAGAATGGCGGCTTAATGCGACTTAACGTATTGCGTGTAGCGTTATAAATACTCGTGATCGGGTTACTCATGATTCCTCAATGGCCTTTAAAGACATATCTAAACTAGCAATTTGGTGGGTAAGTGCGCCAATACTTATAAAATCTACTCCACATTCTGCATAAGCAACCAGGGATTCTTTTGTAATTCCACCGCTACTTTCCGTTTCGGCTTGGTCTCCAATCAGGGCAACTGCCTCCACAGTTTGTGTTGGAGTGAAGTTGTCGAGCATGATGCGGTCTGCGCCAGCTTCTAAGGCTTGGCGTACCTCGTTCAGATCTCTGGTTTCAACCTCTATCTTTAGGTCCTTACCCTCAGACTTAAGGTAAGCACGAACGCGTTCCACTGCGGGTAAAATACCTCCGGCAAAATCAATATGATTGTCTTTGAGCATGATCATGTCGTACAATCCCATGCGGTGATTGCCTCCACCGCCCAATTGTACCGCCCACTTTTCTAGTATTCGTAAACCAGGTGTGGTTTTACGCGTATCCAACACTGTACACTTCGTATGCGATATCATAGCGGCGTATCTTGAAGCACTCGTTGCAATCCCAGATAGGCGCTGCATGTAATTCAATACTAGTCGCTCTGATTGCAATAATTTTACAGCATTTCCGTCTACCTCTAAGACAATATCCCCAGGTGAAATGGCACTTCCGTCCTCGATGAAGACCGTAACTACTGCTGAAGGATCAATATATGTGAATAGATACTTTGCAAGAGCGACACCTGCAATTATTCCAGGCTCCTTAATGAGCAAACGAGCCCTTCCTCGCTTTTGAACATTTAGACAGCTCAGCGAACTATGGTCACCGTCACCAATATCCTCGGCAATTGCAAGGTCAAAAGATGGTTGAAGCGCCTTAAAATCTGGAGTCCAATTTCTTGAAGTCATAAATTACTCAACTCTTTGGTAGGTCTGCCGGCAAGTTACCATCTTTGCCCTAGCTATGAAGATTGTATTTCTCGTTATTGGTAAAACTTCTGAACGCTGGATAGAGGACGGAATGAACGTGTTCTTGAAGCGACTAAAGCATTATCAGAAAACTGAATTCCATGCTTTGCCGGATGTCAAAGGCGGAGGAAAGATGACTGCCGAAGCCCTCAAAGAGGCCGAAGCAGCGGTGTATGAGAAATATATAGAGTCTACTGATACCGTAGTCCTCCTCGACGAAAATGGCAAAGAGTATCACAGCCGTGGATTTGCTAATCAGATTCAAAAGTGGCGCAATGCGGGACCAAAAAGATTGGTTTTTATTGTTGGGGGTGCTTTTGGTTTTGCTCCTTCGATGTACGCAAGGGCAAATGCGCAAGTGTCAATGAGTAAAATGACTACCTCGCACCAATTGATTCGTATAATTTTCCTCGAGCAACTTTACCGTGCAATGACGATATTGCGAGGAGAACCGTACCACAACGATTAATCTGATTATGGCAGCGAATTCCTTTGACGGCATCTTACGAGATTTAAAGGCGGGCAAATTTGCACCGGTCTACTTCTTTGCAGGAGAGGAACCTTTCTATGCCCAACAATTGTTGGACTACATCGAACATAACGCGTTGGATGAGGCAGAGCGCAGTTTTAATCAGACCGTACTTTACGGCAAGGATACCAACATGCTCCAAATTCTGGAGGAGGCTAAGCGCTTTCCTATGATGAGCGATAAAATGGTGGTCTTGGTGAAAGAGGCGCAGCACCTTAAGGCTGCGGACTGGGAATTACTCTCCGGTTATCTAGAGCAACCGCAGCCTTCTACCATCTTGGCTTTCGGCCACATGCATAAAAAGTTGGATAAGCGATCCAAGTCGGGCAAGGCAATTAAGGCGAAGACAGTTTTCTTGGAAAGTGATCCGCTGCGCGATTACCAGGTCATTCCTTGGTTAGAAGGACAGCTAGGATCCAAAGGATTCCAGGCAAACACTGCAGTTGTTGCGGCAATGGCCGAGCAAGTAGGGACCGATCTGAGTCGCTTGTTCAAAGAAGTGGACAAGCTCGATGTAGCGATGGGGGAAAACCGCTCGCTGACTCCCGAGGATATTGAACGCCACATCGGTATTTCCAAAGATTACAACAACTTCGAGTTGGTTGCTGCGATTGCCTACAGGGACCTGGCAAAGGCATTTAAAATCGTCCACTATTTCTCCAAGAACCCTAAAGAGCATCCTGTTCAGATGATTACGGGAATACTCTTCAACTTTGTTAATAACCTCATTCAGTACCACAGTATGAAGGGCAAGGCCGAAAAGCAGATTGCCTCGGCGCTCAAAGTGCATCCGTATTTTTTAAAACAGTTTTCGGCCGCAGCTAGGCATTACAACAACGACCAAGCGCACGTGATGCTCGCTGAATTGCTTGAGTTTGATAGAAAGTGCAAAGGGGTAATCCCTTCGAGTTCGAATGAATACGAACACCTACGGGAATGGCTCATTAAGTGTGCACTTTAGACCGTACCTTTGGGGTGACCCATAAATACAGATGAGAAAACTTTTCCTCTTCCTAATTCTAATCTTGTCCACCTCTGCGGCTTTTGCGCAGGGAAGAATCCTGCGTGGATTCGTTTACGAGAAAGACGGTGGTGCACCCATCCCATATGCGAACATCGTAGTGGAAGAGGACCGATTGGGCGCTACAACAGATTTTAACGGCTATTTCCAACTTTCAGATGTGCCCGTTGGCGCGAAGACTATTACAGTCACCTACCTAGGGTACAAAACCGAAAAGATTGACGCGAGGGTTTTTAAAAACAAGCCGGCCTCAATCA
This sequence comes from Flavobacteriales bacterium UBA5939, assembly GCA_002430755.1. GTDB lineage: Bacteria > Bacteroidota > Bacteroidia > Flavobacteriales > Schleiferiaceae > UBA10364. Next base: position 21,937 of record DJCX01000033.1, read on the forward strand.
AAGTCTACCTCGAGGAAAGTACAGAGATGCTGAAGACGGTGGATATAAATGTTGCACGTTTGCAGCGTAAAACCAAGGTCAATACAGCGGTGGTAAGTCTAAATCCTAAAAACATCGAAACCTTCTCCGCAGGTGGTGATCCAGATCTGATGAAGGCCTTAGCAGTACTTCCAGGTGTTGTGACCACTGGTGATCAAGGTGGCCAATTGTACATCAGAGGTGGCGCACCGATACAGAATTTGGTGTTGCTCGATGGAATGATCATTTACAATCCGTTTCATAGCATAGGTTTTTTCTCGGTTTTTGATACGGACGTATTGCAGGACGCAAAGGTGTATACAGCAGGATTTGGCGCTCAATACGGGTCACGAAATTCTTCGGTCATGGACATTACGACGAGAGATGGGAACCGTTCTGAGCTAAAGGCAAAGGGATATGCATCTACTTACATGAGTAAACTTCTTGTTGAAGCTCCAATTGGAAAAAGAGATGAAAATGGTCTCGCAAACAATAGCCTTTTTCTCAGTGGAAAGACCTCTTACTTGCGTCAAGCAGCCCCTATTTTTTACCCTTATGTACAAACTAGATTTGGAGGGTTGCCATTCACCTTCAATGATATTTACGGAAAGTTCACTACTCAGAATTCTTCGGGATCTAAGTTGAGTGCGAAGGCCTTTAATTTCAGCGATGCAGTGATGCTTGACAGCGCTCAGGGTATCCAATGGAACAGTACGGGATATGGAGTGAATTTCCTTGTAGTTCCTCCTGCATCTGCGACCTTGATCGAAGGTGATTTTGCCCAAAGTTCATATTTCATCCAAAGCACGGAGAATCCTGATCAGCCGAGAAGCTCGAGTATAAACGGATTTAACGGCGGGCTAAATTTCACGTACTTCTTAGGGAAAGCCGACGAGATCAAATACGGTATTGATTTGATTGGCTACAATACACGCTTCGATTACACCAACGCTTTAGGCCTTAAGTTGAATCAAGAGGAGAATACTACAGAGTTAGGAGGGTTTTTCAATTACAGGAAGGTAACCCCACTTTTGGTGTTGGAGCCAGGTTTACGCCTTCACTATTACGGTTCGCTTTCAGAGCTGAGTGTAGAACCTCGCTTAGGATTGAAATACAATATTACGGAGGACTTTAGATTTAAGGCGTCAGGTGGGCGCTACAGTCAGAACTTAGTTGCTGCGAATTCCGACCGTGATGTCGTGAATCTATTTTATGGCTTCCTAAGTGGTGCAACTGATTTGCCAACCTCCTTCAGAGATAGACCGATTACTTCAAGGCTTCAAAAAGCCGTGCACGGGGTTGCCGGATTTGAATATGACCTAGGTAAACACTGGGACATCAATTTGGAATCGTACGTTAAGGACTTTTCACAGATCACGAATATCAATAGAAACAAGCTCTATGATGATATACCTGTGTACAGTGATCGCCCGGAGATTTTACGCAAGGATTTTATTGTAGAACGAGGTCTTGCATACGGTTACGATGCAGTAATGAAGTACGAGAAAGGACGCTATTACCTGTGGGCAGTATATGCCTGGAGTATGGTGACTCGAGACGATGGGATTCAAGTATACAACCCGAACTTCGACCGCCGTCATAACATCAATCTTGTGGGTAATGCGAAGTTAGGTAAGGAAGAGAAGTGGTTTTTGTCCGTGCGTTGGAACTTAGGAACCGGTTTCCCATTTACACCTACTCAGGGATATTACCCTGGAATTGATTTCTTGGATCAATTCGGCAATCCTGATATCGATTTTGATTACATCACGGCCAATGGCGACCCAAGCGTTCTCTATGGAGACCTCAATAGCAAACGATTGCCAACGTATCACCGATTGGATGCCTCGCTTAAGTATTCGACCAAAACTGAGGCCGGCGCTTATGAGGTAACCTTTGGTGCTACGAACATCTACAACCGCGAGAATATATTTTATTACGATCGGACGTCTGCCCAGCGTGTGAATCAATTGCCGATAATGCCGACGATTAGCGCAAGTTTTGCCTTTTAATTGGCGCAGAAAAGAGGTACTTTTGCCCTGTTTTGATTCAAATTATGGCGAGTACTAAATACATCTTCGTTACCGGTGGGGTAACATCATCACTTGGAAAGGGAATCATTTCAGCTTCTTTAGCGAAATTGCTACAAGCACGTGGTTACCGCGTGACTATACAGAAGTTGGATCCTTATATCAATGTTGATCCTGGAACCCTTAACCCTTATGAGCACGGCGAGTGTTACGTTACAGAAGATGGTGCTGAGACAGATTTGGATTTAGGTCACTACGAGCGATTCTTGAATAGGCCTACTTCGCAAGGAAACAACGTGACTACAGGTCGAATTTACCAAAGCGTTATTGATAAAGAACGTCGTGGCGACTTCCTCGGAAAAACAGTACAGGTAATTCCACACATCACCGATGAAATCAAGAATCGTGTGAAGATTCTGGGTGAAACAGGGGATTATGATATCGTGATCACTGAGATTGGTGGTACCGTAGGTGATATTGAAGCACTGCCATATATCGAAAGCGTACGTCAGTTGAAGTGGGAGTTGGAGAAAGATTGTATGGTCATTCACTTGACACTTCTTCCATACCTACGCGTAACCGGAGAGCTAAAAACTAAACCGACCCAACATAGTGTGAAAACAATGTTGGAGAGTGGTGTACAGCCTGATGTCTTGGTTTGTAGAAGCGAGCATGCAATTGACGATGATATTCGTAGAAAATTAGCCCTATTTACTAACGTTCGTCAGAAAAACGTAATTGAGTCCCGCGATGCGAATACCATCTACGAGGTGCCTATTATGATGTTCAAGGAAAAGCTTGACGAGGTAGTGCTGGATTATTTCAATCTTCCGCAAGACACTACTCCAGATTTGGACAAATGGCGTGAATTCTTGTCAAGACTGCAGTATCCAAAGCGCACTGTTGAGATTGGCTTGATTGGTAAGTATGTAGAGCTTAAAGACAGTTATAAATCTATTTCCGAGGCGTTCATTCATGCAGGAGCTGCTAATGAGGTAGAGGTCAAGGTGCGTTGGATCCACTCTGAACACTTGACACCAAAGAATGCGAAAGAACTTTGTAGAGGTTTGGACGGTGTACTCGTTGCTCCAGGTTTCGGAGAGCGTGGTTTTGAAGGAAAAGTAGCTACCGTTCAGTTTGCACGTGAAAATAAGATCCCATACTTCGGTATCTGTTACGGAATGCAAGCGGCAGTGATCGAGTATGCGAGAAATGTACTTGGTTGGACCGATGCGAATACTACGGAAGTGAACCCAAAAACCGAGAAACCGGTTATTGCATTGATGGATGAGCAGATGCACATCACGGATATGGGGGGAACGATGCGTCTTGGGGCACAGAAATGTACCGTTGAAGAGGGCACCAAGGCCTACGAAGCTTACGGTGAAGAAAACATCAGTGAGCGTCACCGCCACCGTTATGAATTTAACAATGAATACAAAGAAGAATTGGTAGCAGCCGGTCTACGTACTTCAGGTATCAATCCCGATAGTGGGTTGGTTGAAGTGGTAGAAGTTGAGGACCATCCGTTCTTCGTAGGGGTACAATACCACCCTGAATACAAGAGTACCGTACTAAACCCGCACCCGCTTTTCGTGTCCTTCGTAAAAGCCGCGGACGAATACCGCCAAAAAAAATAACATGGAGGAGAATAAAGGAATAGATAAGAATCAAATCGCCGGATTTTTGCTCATTGGAGCAATCATGCTTGGCTTTGGATGGTGGAACAGCATTAATGCACCTGAAGTTCAGCCTGAAAATACTACGGAGGTAGTTGAAGAAGTAGCGGCCGATGCACTGAATGAAGATGCCAAGCCTGCTTTGGAAATTGAGGCAGTGGCCGATTCAAATGCATTTACAGCGCAAGAAGTAACCATTAGCAATGCTGAGTTAAGTTTGACCTTCTCTTCAGCAGGAGCATCACTAACAAGAGCAGCATTAGCAGATTACCACACGTACGACGACACTGCGCAAACTGAAGCGCTTGATTTGGTGAAAGGGAATAGCCAGGTGTTCGATCTGCAGCTTCCTGGAGGCGACGCACTTAGTGCCAAAGAGTTCGAGATTGTATCGACTGCTCCTCGTTCAGTGGTCTTTTCTGACGGTACTACTAAGGTGAGTATTGAACTGGCTGAGGTAGGGTACGATTATTCCTTTGT
>DJCX01000010.1 GCA_002430755.1 Flavobacteriales bacterium UBA5939
CCGATGTACAGTTCTCGACTCATGCAGTTAAAAGGAACCCCTTTAGAGGAGTTCGCTGTAAACCTCATTTCAAAGCAGGAATCTGTTCGAAACCCGGGTCTTTGGAATGATGTAGTGTCAGAAGACGTGTTCTGGAGTGCAATTAAACAGTACCATGAATTGCCGCAACAGCAAGATAAAGCGAGCGATTCTACCATTGTCCCTTCACGAAAGTTATTAGTAGTTGGGATTAATTCTGGTAAGAGTGCCAGGGCTTCCCGCTATCTAACCAATGAATTAGAAGCGGAGGACTATCTTTTAATCGAGGGGGATAATTCTTGGATACATAACGAACAGCTAGTAACATTAGATTCTACTATAAGCTATGATTTGGTAATCACTGAGAACGATCCTGCGTATATCCTAGATGTTCTGAGAAATCTTAGATCTGTAAATATCAATTACCATTGGTATACACACGAATACCAAGCTTTAGATAATGGTTTAGTAAGTTCCGTATTCTCCCGTGAGACCGTACATATGTTCACTGCCAATTTCACCGATTATGACAGTGAAGAGTCTACGGAATTTATTCGAGCGTTTAGAAATCGCTTTGAGCGCCATCCAGATAGAATGGCCATAGAAGGCTATGACAATGCTAAGTTCCATTTGCTGAGATTGACGCAGGGAACGACATCGTGGCGCGGAATACGTAAAGGATTTTCTTTTGATGATGCATCAAGAGAAAATTCATTCGTTGAAATGCGAAGCTTTAAATATCTCCGTTGGGAATTACAACAGTAATTTATTCCTCAGTTGAAAGCCCACTGATCATGTTACCGAATAAGTCGTTGAAGTCAGTCTTAACGTTGGTTCTTTCTTTGTTCACCTGACTGTATTCTGCAAGTGACCATAGCACCATCTCTTTCAAGAATTCCTGCGGAGCTTCAATCTTGTTCTTCCAATGCTCGTTAATAAATACATTCAGAGCATCTACATCCAAGGCGTTGCAATATTCTTTTGAAGAAAAATCATCGAGTAACTCAATCTTACCCCCAGCGCTAAACCAGTCTTGAATACTCAAAAACGGGTTGTTGTCGTTGGTTCTTTTTAAGTTTCGGAACTTAGGGAAATAACGCTCGTACGCTTCCTTTACAGCTTGTCCTAGTAAATTTTCTGCTACATTTTGAGCGCCTTCTTGCTCGCCCTCATAGACGAGTTCTACCTTTCCTACTATAGCACTGATGGTACCGTAAAAGTCAGTAAGTCGCACACTGCTTTGCTTGGCTCCTTCAATTAATCTTCGGCGTTCTGCAGCAGTTAATAGCGCTTCATAAGCGCTTATAGTCATCCTAGCACTTACACCACTTCCTGCATCGATAAACGAACTTTCTCGAGCACTAAAAGCAAGCTGTTCAACAATCTCTTTAGCTAAAGCGCTCACTTTAATATTGGGGTAGAGCGATGCAATTTGTGCACTCTCTTGAGCAGTGATTTTTAAGGCAGTTTCTAAATCCTCGGGGTAATGCGTATGAATTTGTGAACCAATTCTATCCTTTAGAGGTGTTACTATACTACCACGATTTGTGTAATCTTCTGGATTGGCAGTAAACACAAATTGTAGATCTAATGGCAAGCGTTTTTGGAACCCACGAATCTGTATATCGCCCTCTTGTAAAATATTGAATAAGCTTACTTGCAGTCTGGGTTGAAGATCGGGAAGCTCGTTGATCACGAAGATGGAACGGTGAGCTCTTGGAATCATTCCGTAATGGATCACCCGGTCGTCTGAGAAACTGAGCTTTTCATTGGCTGCTTTGATCGGGTCAATATCTCCAATGAGGTCTGCCACTGTAGTATCGGGCGTAGCAAGTTTTTCAAAGAATCGGTCGTTTCTATGTATCCAATCTATTTCTAAATCATCTCCTTGCAACACTACCTGCTCTTGCCATTCCTTGGTAATAGGGGCCATGGGGTCTTCATTGAGCTCACTTTCTTTTATGCAGGGAATCCATTCGTCGAGCAATTCTACCATCTGTCGAGCAATTCTTGTTTTGGCTTGTCCGCGAAGTCCCAAGAGCAAAATATCGTGCGCAGCCAAAATACCGCGTTCTACCGCCGGCAGTACACTGTCCTCATAGCCAAATATCCCCTTAAAAGGATGTTTGCCAGCCTTCAACATTGGGATGAGGTTTTGGCGCATTTCTTCCTTGATAGAGTGGCTGCTGTACCCTGAGGTTCTCAACTCGCCTAAAGTGTTCATACTTGGCTTTGTCATTTTGAATTTCGTTTTTTCTGTTGCTGGTAGTCGCTGAAAATGAGTTGCCCCAACTTATTTAACCCAGTGTAATAGGCATTTCCTCCATTGATTTCGCTAAACGAGCGAATGAAGTGCTGGAGGTATGCATCTTTCGCGATCATAAAGGTATTTACCGGGATTTTCGCTTTTTTGGTTTTTGCCGCCATTTCAAGACACTTGCCCGTGATGTAGGGGTCTAAGCCGAAACTGTTCTTGTAAAAGCTTCCGTCAGGTTCAACGAGGCAGCTCGGCTTACCGTCTGTAATATTGAATATTTGTTTGTTGGCACTTTTTCTTCGTTTGAGTAAGCCCATGGCCAGTTCAAGTCCGGCTACAAAATTGGTGTGGTACGGTCCGACTTGTAGGTAGGGCAGGTCCTTAATCTGAATTGGCCAGCTTTCATTACCGTAAACGATGATGTCCAACGTGTCTTTTGGGTATTTCGTGGTGATCCATTCTGCCAATGCCATGGCCACCATTTTTGCGGGAGTAATCCGATCTTCACCGTAAAGGATCATACTATGACTGATATCTATCATTAAAACAGTGCTTAAACTGGTGTTCTGATAGGCTTCTTCTACCACAAGATCCTCTTGAGTTAAGCGCAGTTCATCAATCCCCCCCGATACCAAAGCATTCTTTAGACTTTCATTCATAACAATATTGTCGAGCGCATCGCCGAATTGAAAGCTTCTAAAATCTCCGGTACTATCACCTTTGCCCATTGGGCTGTCGCTTTGATGTTCTCCTGAATCTCCTTTTTTCAATGTACCGAAGAGCTGATCCATGGCAGCCTTACGAACAGCACCTTCCGCTTTTGAGGTCAGCCCCATACCACCTTGACCGTCCAAAGTATCTCGTAAGTATCCTTTGTCCTTTAGTTCTTGAATGAAATCCTCAAAGGTGTATTCGTCTGTGGTAATGTTGTAGTGCTGGTCAAGCTGCCTCAACCAATCAAGTGCTTCGTCGACCTCTCCAGAGGTATGGACGATGACCTCCTTAAACAGTCCTAAAAGGGTTTCGAAGGGGCTGCTCTGTGCATCTGAATGTGCTGAAAAAAGAATTCCTCGCATGTACATTAAACATTACCAAGGGGGACAATGTTGTAGATTTGAATAGAATTTTACGATTCCAATTTTGGAACCAAAAGTTTATGCCTAGAAATACCCCATTAACCGTCGGTGAGCCTATACCGTCGTTTGAACTTTTTGATGAAGACGGTCAACTGTTCTCATCTGAAACCTACAAAGGGAAACCTCTAGTGATTTTTTTCTACCCTAAAGACCATACACCGGGATGTACTGCACAGGCGTGTAGCTTCCGTGATCATGAGCGTGAATTCGCTGCTGTAGGAGCACAAGTTATTGGTGTGAACAGCGGCTCTGTAAAAGAGCACAAAAGCTTTGTAGAGAGATACAAATTGAATTTCCCAGTATTGAGTGACCCTGGGCATAAGGTGAGAAAGTCCTTTGGCGCGCCTGGGCTATTGTTCAATATGGTTGCGGATCGTATTACTTTTGTTACTGATGAGCAGCATAGGGTAGCCTATGTTTTTAAGAGTATGACCAAGGCGACCGATCACATTGATGAAAGCCTTAACTTTTTACAAAATCTACAAACGGTATGAGTACGTTAGAAATCAGCTTAATGTTATTGACCTTCTTTGCAATGGAAGGTACTGCATGGTTGGCGCATCGTTATTTGATGCACGGTTTCTTATGGTTCTTGCACGAGGATCATCACATAAAGACTCCTGGTGCCCTTGAAAAGAACGATTCATTCTTCCTAATCTTCGCCATTCCCTCCTGGTTGTGCATTATGTTAGGATCGTTTAATCATAACGGGATTTCTGTAGCCATCGGTCTTGGTATTGCGCTATATGGTCTGGCTTATGCCTTAGTTCATGAGGTCTTCATCCACCAGCGTTTGCCTTTCCTTAGAAAAAGCAATAGCACCTACTGGGAAGCCGTCCGACTCCAACACAAGATGCATCACAAAACCCTTGGAAAGGAGGGAAGCGAGAATTTTGGTATGTTATGGGTACATCCTAAATACATACGCCAAGTTCGGGCAATGAAATCCGCCAACACCTAGTATATGTTAGAAACCAAGTGGTTATATCTCATCCTAAACGCCTTTACCATAAGTTTTCCACTGATTAGAAGTTTCGAATCAAAGGTGGCCTACTACAAAGGCTTTCCTTCGCTATTCAAATCAATGGCCATAGTAAGCGGCTTTTTCCTCGTATGGGACATTTGGTTTACTGAGATGGGTGTTTGGGGGTTCACGCCAGAATACCTCTCTGGAATTGCGCTCTTTGGCCTGCCCCTTGGTGAGTATCTATTCTTTATAACCGTCCCTTTTGCATGTTTATTTATCTACGAGTGCATGCGCTACTTTTTCCCGGACGGGCTTCTTAAACCTTCTGGCGCAAGGTATGTCTCGGTCTTTCTATTGCTTCTCTGTGCCGCTCTAGGTGCGTATTCTGTAGTTGAAGGTCTCTGGTATACAGGTTCGACCTTCGTTTTATTAGGTTTATTTACTGCCTATACGCAGTATGTGGTAAAAGCTACATGGTTGCCCCGATTTTACGAGAGTTACCTTCCGTGTTTAGTTCCGTTTTTTATAAAAAATGGCATTCTCACAGGATCCCTTTTGGCCTCCCAGGTAGTATGGTACAACAATGCTGAAAACCTCGGGATACGCTTGGGTACAATTCCATTTGAAGATATCTTCTACGGGATGTTGCTCGTGATGGGGACTGTGCACTTCTACGAAAAGTTTGAGGCGACCCGTTAGGACCGCCCCATAAAAGTTTCATGAAAGAACAGGGAGTTAGTCAAGGACTTCCACAGGTTGCATAGTCTGCTGCTCGGCTACTTCATTCGCGATAGCTTCGCGTTCTGCATAAGCAGTAAGGTTCGCCAGTCCAGTCTCAAAGTCAGGTCCTACCCATTTGTCCATTTGGGCACCCATCCAACGCATGAGCAGTGGCATTTCTCCACTAAAGCCCCAGGAAACTAACGCCTTCCCTTCGTCCGAGGTTGAGAATTCCCAGTGCCCATAGCTTGTCCCTTGACCTACGAAGTCAATTTTGGTTTCCATTGCTGAGGCAGTAAGTTGCAGTATTTCCATTCCGCCGCTTCCAGAATTTTCACTGGTCCAACTGTAGGTTGCACCTTCGCCAACATAAGTGGTACCTAATTCATACTCCATGGTGGAATCGGCAAGGAACCATGCACTCCACTCGGGCCATGTACTAAAGTCGCTGACGATTTGCTGTACAAGTGCTGGATCTACGTCCATTGTGGTACTTCGGCTTACGCTGTATTCTTTACTTAGTGTCGCGTTGTATATAGTAAAAGTTCCAAATACTACTGCAACGATAATGAGAACAATCTTCAAAATTTTCATGGTAAGTTGTGTTTAGTAGTGGATAAATATAACTTTAAAACTACTTTGAAACATACGCTTATGGAAGCCTTTTACTCGCTTGATGGATGGGTCTCTTTGATGACTCTAACCTTACTTGAAATAGTCTTAGGAATAGACAATATTATATTCATATCTCTGGTTACAAGTGACTTGAAGGAGAAAGAGCAGCCGCTGGCACGTCGTTTAGGTCTTGGCTTGGCACTGCTCTTTAGGGTGCTTATGCTATTGGGGATTACTTGGCTCATCGGTTTGACTGCACCACTTTTTGAAGTAGGATCACACCCTGTGAGTGGGCGAGATTTAATTCTTTTTATTGGTGGGGTTTTCCTTTTGGCAAAGGCGAGTCAGGAAATGGTGAAAAAAATCGAGGGCTCTCACGGTCATCGAGAATCTAAAGCACTCACCCTCGGTGCCGCCATAATACAAATAGGATTACTCGATATCGTATTTAGTTTCGATAGCGTGCTTACGGCAATAGGAATGTCTGAACACCTTGCAGTGATGATTGCGGCCGTAATTTTGTCTATGATCGTGATGCTTTCCTTCGCAGAATCTATTAGCGACTTTATTTCAAAGCATGTATCGCTGCAAATTTTAGCACTCAGTTTTTTGATACTTATAGGTACGGTACTGGTTGCAGAAAGTGCACATGTTGAAATTCCTAAACCATACATCTATTGTAGCGTAGGCTTTGCCTTAGGGGTACAACTTCTTACGATTAGAGCAAGCCGACGCCGTTAGCCGTTATTGGAATCGGCCAATTAGCCGGAAGTAATCCTTCAGTACGACAGTGTTGTTTTTGAGATTAGGTTGCGTACCAAACAGCAGCAATGAATCTTGACCTTGGAGGAGATAGGGCTGCTTATAATCTAGCATCTTTTGAAAGAGGAGTGCCGCTAATGTATAGTGGTCGTTGTAGTCCATATGATCAAGAACCAGCTTTACAGTAGTATCGCCAACTACAATGGCCGCAGTGTCTCCAAATAAACCTTTTAGGTTTGGTTCGCAAACGATGTAGGCAAGATCGTTACGCCAATGATTAACAATAGCGAAATTTAAAACTGGGTAAGCTGTATCATTTAGCGCCTTTGAGCTTCTATGCACTTTAAATCCTTGTTGGTTGAGCGCATCACTTTCTTCTGTTCGGTATTGTACGATCCGTGTATTATTGAAGTACAACTCGTCGCTTTCTAAAACCTCGTAGTTGGCTGGGCTGTCCCAATCAATTAATTTCTGTTCATAGGGCCAGAGCACACTCAGTAACAGTGTGGCAGTGATAAAGCCCAAGGCCAGTTTGTAGATGCGATTCTCCATGTATTGTGCAACAAATTTCATTCGATAGTGTTTAACTTGCAAACGTCTAGACCGACTTATTACTGATGCAATTGGACTTTCCGACTATCCGTTCATTTTTTCGCCGTTATGGTGGGTATGTGATTATCTTCTTTCACACCATTGGCCTGTTTTTATTGGGTGGGAATTGGCGTCAGGATTTCGTTTTTCTCACTTCCTACAACCTTCTTTTGCTGATGGCAGTGTATTTGGTGAGTACAGAAACTCCTAAAAATAAGTTCACTTACATACTTCCTGTCGTACTTGGTTTTGTTATTGAAGTAGTTGGAACGAATACCGGTTGGCCATTTGGTGAATACGCCTACGGGAGCGCCCTAGGACTATCGATTGCAAACACACCATTGATGATCGGTGTGTTGTGGTGGCTTTTGATTCGTTCCATGTACGATGTACTCTCGGTGAAGATTTCCTCCGTATGGGCCAAATCCTTGTTAGTAGGCGCTGCAATGACAGCTATGGATGTACTGATAGAACCGGTCGCGATTGAATTAAATTTCTGGAGTTGGGAGGGTGAATCTGTCCCAATGTCTAATTATATCGCTTGGTTTGTGCTCTCCACGCTATTCACTAGAATTACTGTATCAGGTCATGCGAAGAACCCAATGAGTTTATGGGTACTCATGGTCTTGAATGTATTCTTTACAATTCTTTGTTTACGGTACTAAAAAAAACCGACGCTAATAGTGCCGGCTTCACAGTATAGAACTAGAGTAGGGGTCTAGTTTTCTTTTAATTTTTTGATCTCAAGTTCAAGCGCTTCTATTTGCGCTTCAACAGCTTCTGATTCAAAATAGTCGATTTCTTCGCAGTCCATGCACACTAGACCGCGACGCTCCATTTTCCAAGTGTGCCCAATCATTTCGCCGTCCCACATGTTATGGGCGTTTTCAATGCCGTACAATAGATTTTCAACACTTGGGTCTAAGTACACCTCACTACCTATGGGGAGATATAGTGTTACTTGGAGCTCTTGACCTCGATACAAAGCTTCCTCAGGCACGGTAAAGTACTCGCTTAGGCTCATAACAGGACCGACTTGCTCGAAGGGATAATCGAATTGCATCGCACGCTTTCGAGCATCTGAATTACTTGAGCCTCTGGCGCGATGTTTCATGGCTAATGAAGCCGACGGGTCAAAAGACTTTTTAATGTCCAGTTTAACATTTTCGATACGCAGATTGTCGTCGTCTATTTCAAAGAGGAACCCATCGGATTCTTCAAGTAATTCAGCCCGCATGTCAAACGTGTTGCCTTGAAGTTCTACCGTTCGCATTTCTGTAGTGCTTACTTTGAAACTGCTGAGAACATTACCACCCGCATATAACAGTAATGCAAGGCCTATAAAGAAACTCGTACCGCCAACTATATTGACTAATCTTCCATTCGCCAATGGTCTTTTAAAGGCTTTAGCCAGTAGAGTAGTTAGTCCAAGAATGGGAAATAGTAGAGTCAGTAGGGTTCCAATCCGCATCAATGTGAGTTCTATTCCGGATCCTAAAATGGCTTCCGCAGCATTAAGTCCGAGAATATTACCGTCAATAGAAATAAAATCGATCCCTCCGAAATTCCAAGTGCTTGCGATCACTCCGAACAATGCGACAAACAGCGTAAAGCCAATAACTAAGCAAACAAGAATAAAGAGCAATCCAAAGAACTTAAAAACTAATCTGAAGAGCCACTCTAGGATATTGATGATAATATTCAATCCTCTATTTATCGTCTTTCTTAACGATTGGCCAGTGCCTTGATTTTCTTCACGAAACCTGCCAAATCGTTCCTTAACACCGTCCAGCTCTTCCTTTACGCTTCTTTCAATATTGCTGAGGTTGACTGGTTCCCCGCGCATTTGAAGTTTCTGTGCCGTCGTTTTTGCCTCAGGAATAGCCATCCAAAGAATGAGGTAGGTAATAAAGCCAATGCCTGTAAAGAACAGCAATACTAGAAAGATGATACGAATCCAAACGACATCTGTTCCAAAATAGGCTGCGATACCACTTGCAACCCCGCCGATGATAGACTCATCTGTATTTCGGAACAACCGTTTCTTACCCGCAGGTATCCCTGCAGAAGTATGAGGGGCCTCATCGCTGTCGTCTTCAAAATCTTGTGGAGCCCCAAGGGTGGCCTGGATGAAATTGACGTCCTCAATGGTGACGGCCTCTCTTTTGAATTCCTGCATTCGCATTGAAAAAAGTTCAGCAATACGCGCTTCAATATCCGCGATGATTTCCGCACCTCCTTCTTGAGATTCCAAGGCGTTCTTTACTTGGTTCAAATAGTCTCTAAAGGATTCATAGGCACCCTCATCTAGGTGGAAAATAATCCCTGCTAGGTTGATGTTTATCGTTTTATTCATGATTGATTAGGTCTGGTGGTTAATATGGTTACGGCGCTTTGAAGCTCCTCCCAAGTCATTTTTAGTTCTTTTTGAAAAGCACGCCCTGAATCGGACAAAGAATAATATTTACGTGGAGGCCCTGAAGAGCTTTCTTCCCATCGGTATTCCAACAGGCCTGCATTCTTCAAGCGAGTCAAGAGTGGATACAAGGTTCCCTCAACAACGATGAGTTTGGCCTCCTTTAGTTGATCTATGATGTCGGAAGCGTATGCATCTGAGGAATCTAGAATACCTAAAATGCAGTATTCTAAGATGCCCTTACGCATCTGCGCTTTTGTATTATCAATCTTCATGCAACTTCTTATTTAACGTGAAGTCTCCATACACCGTAACAAGCATAGTTATATTTTCTTCTTTAATCAGAAAATGGGCTTCATCGAAGCGAGTCTTGCTTCCTCTGATATAGACGTAATTTTCTTCATCGTCATTATCAAATGCTACGCGGTGATAGTCAGTTCGCTTTAAGAATCGTTCCCAGTCTTTGGTGACTTCTGCGAGGTATCGGTCGTCATTTACCTTGAGCCACTGTATACGCTTGATTTCACCATTGAGTGTTTTTTCTAAATCTCCTGAAGTTGTAAAGTCTACGTCTATTGGAAGTGCACTTAAAAGAGAGCCGCCAAAGCTAAACCCGCTGACGTAGGGTTTTGGATTGTATTTCTCGTAGAGTTCGTCGGCTTTGCCTTTAGGCTGTGAACAAGCCATAAAGGGTAGGAACAGGGCAAACAATAGTATTCGTTTCATCGAGTAGGGGTTTTTAAGTTTAATGCAAAGATATATGTATAAATAGGTACTATGCAATACAAAGTACCTAAAATTATGGCTGATGCTCATATTGATTCAAATTGATTCATATATGAAACTTTGACACAATAGTTATTCCTGTTTCAGGGCTCAGTAATAGGTAATTTACTCGATATGAGAATTTTTTGAAAGGATGTCATCTAACTTTATAGAGACATTTAACCTAATAAGCTAAACACTATTAGGTATGTTAGAATCTATTGTGACCGTCGCCATTCAAGTAGTAGGACTTTACTTCCTGCTCGATTTTGTAACTGGAGTAGTACATTTTTGGATGGATCGCTACGGAAGAGAGGATATGCCCATTGTGGGCAAAGCCGTTATTGAAATCAATACTTGGCATCATGAAAATCCACGTAAAATGACCACTCGGAGTTACTGGTACCTCTGTAAAAGTACCTGGGTTGGAGTAGCATTTATGTTATTGGCCGTTTTTTTACTCACGGGCACGGTGAGTTGGAGATGGTGGTTTATAGCGGTCCTTGGAGTGAATGCGAATATCGTACACCAATGGGCGCACATGTTTCCAAACGAAAAACCTGCGATAGTTAATTGGCTACAGAAAGTAGGTGTTATTCAGCGTCCTCACAATCATGCTCGACACCACACGAAGCCAGAGACTCGTGCATATTGCACCTATACACCTTGGTTAAACCCATTTTTAGATCGTATCCGTTTTTGGTTTACGATTGAGGCTATTCTGGCTCGGGTAAATATTTACACCACCGATCGCATCGACGGATAAGAACTAAAAAGCCGCGCACCGCGCGGCTTTTTAATGCATCATTTTTTCTTTTCCGCTTTTATAGCATAAACCAAGGGGAACAAACCTTCCTTCCCTTTAATCTGGTAGCGTCCCGCTTCTTTCTCAGTAGCTTCGAATATTTCATAAGGACTCCAGTCGTATTCATTAAAGAATACCATAGACCGATCCTGATGGTCCACGATGGGTTTTACGAGATCACTAATACTGTGGTTCCAGGTATAATTCACCATTTTTTCTGCCTCTGGCGACGCATAGCTTCCTTCGCGCTCTTCTTTAATCACACCGGTATTGAAGTAGGGGTATTTTACTTCCTTGAAATCCTCATCCAAAATCCAAAGTACCGGGTGGAAATCAACCAATAGCAATTTGCCTCCTGGCTTTAGATAATGAAAAGCGGCATCCATCCAAGCCCTGGCATCTGGGTGCCACCCTACAACACCATAGGAGGCAAATACGAAATCAAAAGCTCCCGCTAGCGTCGGATCGACATCAAGCGCATCTCGTTGAATAAACGCAGCATCTACATTGCAGTCTTTGGCCAGCTGCTGGGCTTGCGCGATCGCCTCTCCACTAAAATCTAATCCGGTGATGCTCTTTGCCCCAAGTATATTCAAGCTGATGGTATCCTGGCCGAAGTGACACTGCAGATGAAGTACATCCTTACCCTTTATGTCATGAAGTAAGTCCAATTCAATGGCATTCAGCGACATCTGATGTTCAATGAAGGAAGCATTATCATAGAATGCACTGCTGGGATGCAAGGAGGCCCAATGGTCCCACAAGGCCTTATTAGCGACCTTATAAGCTTCAAATTCTCCCATCATTTATAGTTTTTTGTTGCTTCTTGACGCTCCTTTTCTCGTTCGTACAACTCGTAGCAATCGAGCAGTGAAACCAAGAATTGGTAGTCATTAAAAGTACGTATCTCTGCGTCTGAATACTTGCAATAGAACATGAAGGCCTCCATTTCTGCCTTGGGAATACCGGTCAATTCTTCCAAGATTTCTCTGTTACTGCCTTCTTCAAGTTTACGGCGGTAGTAATCCTCCTGTTGAAGTTTTCGAAGTGCGGCCAATTGTCTAGGTCGCTTGCCAAAACTGTAATACAATAAATCCAGTGGATTGGCGAGGGTAGGAGCCACAGCCTCAGGAATTCTAATATCAGCATTGCTCGGGACACGCGGTTTGGCCTGGGGCATGGTCCGTGGGTTGTTCGAGGTTATGGCGTAAATACTTACTTCATCCAGGAGGAAATTTTTAGGGACCAATTTTATCAGTTGTTCTTCCTTGATTTTAGAAACCACTGCAGAATCAATGGCGAGGTATTTGAATTGGTACCCAACATTCGAGAAGACAATCGTATCCCCCTGAGCTACTGAGATTTCGAAGTAACCGATCCCGTTTGTAACTGTGCCGGCAAAGGTCTTATTGTTCACCACATAGGAATTTGGTAGTGCAAAAGATGAATCTCGATCGACAACAGTCCCTTTCAATATGTAACTTTGAGCCAAGGCGCTTGTACTGCAAGAGAACAGCAGCCCTACGACCAATGCAATTTTAAATAAACGCTTAACGCTATAAATCATGTCTGACGACGGTAAAAAAGTCATTTTTTCGATGTCCAAGGTGAGCAAAGTATTGCCACACAACAACAAGGCCATCATCAAAGATATCTATCTCTCTTTCTTCTATGGAGCCAAAATAGGCATCCTAGGTTTAAACGGCTCGGGTAAATCGACTCTTTTGAAAATCATTGCGGGAGTAGACAAAAGCTACCAAGGCGATGTCGTGTTTGCACCGGGATACACCGTTGGTTACTTAGAACAAGAGCCGCAGCTCGAAGCCGGTAAAACAGTGATGGATATCGTAAAAGAGGGCGCTGCAGAAACGGTGGCAGTTCTTGACGAATACAATAAGATCAACGATATGTTTGGTCTTCCTGAGGTTTATGAGAATCCCGACAAGATGGAAGAGCTCATGGCCAAGCAGGCAGAACTTCAGGATAAGATTGATGCAACGAATGCATGGGAGCTAGATACGATGTTGAACAGGGCAATGGACGCACTAAACTGTCCACCTTCGGACCAACTTGTGGATCACCTCAGTGGGGGTGAGGCCCGTCGTGTCGCTCTATGTAGGCTGCTCATCCAACAACCGGATGTATTGCTTCTTGATGAGCCTACCAACCACCTTGATGCTGAAAGTATCTTGTGGCTTGAGCAGCACTTGCAGCAGTATAAGGGGACTGTAATTGCGGTTACTCACGACCGCTACTTCTTGGATAATGTGGCTGGATGGATTCTTGAACTCGACCGCGGGGAAGGGATTCCATGGAAAGGAAATTATTCCTCGTGGTTGGACCAAAAGACCAAGCGTTTGGCCCAAGAAGAGAAACAAGCTTCTAAGCGTCGCAAAACGCTCGAACGAGAGTTGGAGTGGGTTAGAATGAATCCTAAGGGGCGTCAAAGCAAGAACAAGGCGCGTTTGAGCAATTACGAAAACTTGCTTTCTCAAGAGGAAAAGGAGAAGGAGAGCAAACTTGAGATCTTTATCCCAGCGGGACCGCGTTTGGGTACGAATGTGATTGAGGCGCAAGGTGTGAAAAAAGCCTTCGGTGAAAAGCTGCTCTACGACGATTTAAACTTCAAACTACCACCAGCAGGAATTGTCGGTATTATTGGGCCTAACGGTGCTGGTAAGACGACTATTTTCAAGATGATTATGGACCAATTGGCCCCGGATGCAGGTCAGTTCGATGTGGGTGAAACAGTGAAGATTTCATACGTGGATCAGAACCACGAGAAAATGGATCCGGAGAAGTCTATTTTTGAAGTCATCGGGGACGGCACGGAAGAAGTTTTGCTCGGTGGACAGCGTGTAAATGCTCGCGCATATCTGAGTCGATTTAATTTCGCAGGAGGCGACCAAAGCAAAAAAGTAGGCGTTCTTTCTGGTGGGGAACGAAACCGACTCCACTTGGCTATGGCACTCAAAGAGGGTGGTAATGTGTTGCTTTTAGATGAGCCAACCAATGACCTAGATGTCAATACTTTACGTGCTCTTGAAGAAGCCCTTGAGAATTTTGCGGGTTGTGCAGTAATCATCTCGCACGACCGTTGGTTTTTGGACCGTGTTTGTACGCACATCTTAGCATTTGAAGGAGATTCAGAGGTGTATCCTTTTGAGGGAACGTTCTCGGAATACGAGCAAAATAAATTGAAGCGTTTGGGCAAGACAGAACCGACGCGTTTCAAATACAAGAAGCTGATGAAATAGGAACCGATTCTCAAAAAAATGAGTAAAATTCAGGAAGCCTGCAAACCAATTTGCGGGCTTTCTTGTTATCTTCCCATTGCCTAAAACAAACAGAAGATATCTATGAGAATCACCATGAGTGATGAGCGCTTAGAAACGCTCGAATTAATCCGCCAGTCCGCCAAAGATTTCGCAGAATCGAAAATTCGCCCACACGTTATGGAGTGGGATGAAAGTCAACATTTCCCGGTAGACGTTTTTAAAGAACTCGGTCAACTTGGTTTCATGGGAATCCTAGTACCAGAAGAGTATGGTGGCGCAGGGATGGGTTACCAAGAATACATTACCGTCATTGATGAAATTGCACAAGTCTGTGGTTCTATTGGTCTTTCGGTAGCCGCTCACAACAGCCTCTGCACCGGACATATTTTACAATTTGGTACTGAAGCACAGAAAGCCAAATGGCTCCCAAAATTGGCCACTGCAGAGTGGATTGGTGCTTGGGGTCTAACAGAAACCGGCACAGGTTCTGATGCTGGCGGTATGGATACAACGGCGGTCCTTGATGGTGATCACTATGTGCTAAATGGTTCAAAAAACTGGATTACGCACGCGATTTCATCGAGTATTGCGGTGGTCATTGCAAGAACAGGAGAGAAGGGCGATTCCCACGGTATGACAGCCTTTGTCGTAGAAAAAGGCACACCTGGATTTACCGCTGGCCAAAAAGAAAATAAACTAGGTATGCGCGCCTCAGAAACGGCATGTCTCTTCTTTGACAATTGCCGTGTACCCAAGGAAAATGTCCTCGGTGAAGTGGGTGAAGGTTTCATTCAATCCATGAAAATCCTTGACGGTGGTAGAATTTCAATTGCCGCTCTTTCGGTTGGTATCGCCCGTGGAGCAATGACTGCTGCTATTCAATATGCCGATGAGCGCGAGCAGTTTGGTAGAAAAATCCGCTCTTTTCAAGGCGTTAGCTTCAAGCTGGCGGAAATGTCTACCAAGGTATACGGTGCAGAGTTGATGACACGTCACGCAGGTGCACTCAAAGAGGAGGGCAAGCCGATGACCCAAGAAAGTGCGATGTGTAAGTTGTACGCTTCAGAAATATCAACCGAAGTGGCCAATGAGGCCGTTCAAGTCTTTGGAGGCTACGGTTATACGAAGGATTATCCAGTAGAGAAATTCTACCGTGATTGTAAGCTTTGTACCATCGGTGAGGGCACCTCGGAAATACAGAAAGTTGTGATTTCCAGAAACTTATATCGCTAGGACTTGGGTCGGTTTGAGTTGCAGCGCTTGCTACAATATTTGACATTTTCCCAATTCTTTTCCCATTTTTTGCGCCATGTGAAGGGTCTTCCGCACGTGGCGCAAACTTTTTCGGGTAAATGAGGTTTTTTGTGCATAGACATTGAAAACAACCCGGCAGATGAAAGGTTCCAAAATAGCGAAGAATTTTACCGAGCGAGAGATTGATCGCATCGTCGAAATGGCTTGGGAAGATCGCACACCTTTCGATGCGATCAAGGACCAGTTTGGCATCTCTGAAGCCGAAACTATAGCACTCATGCGCCATCAAATGAAGGCCAGTTCATGGCGTATGTGGCGCGCTCGAGTGCAGGGTAGGAGCACCAAGCATCGCGCGCGAAGAGGCTTCGAAGTAGGCCGTCACAAGTGTTCTCGTCAACGTCATATTTCACACAATAAAATTTCGAAGCGTTGATTGCAGCCTTCAACTGCTTGTTAATCAGTAGATAAAGCCGTTCCCTCATTCGGTGAAAACCAACAACAATTGTGGTGCGAAAAGTGGAATAAATCCGTTATTTTCGGGGTTATATGTATGGCGTAACGACTATGAAGAAACTTTTACTCACTCTAGCTCTCGGGCTTTTCGCATTTCAAGCGAATGCTTCACACCTTTTGGGTGGTGAGATTATCTGGAAGTGTAAACCCAACGGAAAATACCAGTTTACCCTGGTGGTATATCGCGATTGTGGTGGTATTACGATTTCAACCAATCCCCAAACCTTAGCAAACAACGCAGGTGTATCGATCACTTGTAACTACGTCAGTACGACGGATGTAGTGCCGGCATGTTACACAGGAACGACATCTTGTTCAGGTGCAACTTCGGGCCAAGGTAGAATGCAGAAGTATGTTTTCCGTTCAGGGGACATCACTTTAACGGGTACACCTCCGGCTGGAGGATGGTACTTCACTTGGAACAGTTGTTGTCGTCCGGGATCGATCTCAAATGGACCATCCAATCAAGGTTATTTGCTTCGCGCTGTTATGTTCCCATATACTCCTCCAGGCTCAACTACGCCTTTGTCTGCAGGAACTACCGGTAACCCAACATGTTTTGATAATTCTCCAAACTTCTTGGAGGATCCTCAGGTAATCTCATGTACCAATGTTGATGTTATCTACAATAACCTCGGATACGATCCAGATTTGGATTCATTGTACTACGATTGGGCGTCGCCTTTGCAAGGTTCTTCGTGGCCAGGCAGCTCTGTGACATTCTCTTCGGGATACAGTGCTTCATCACCTCTGCCAAGTGGCACGGGAAGTACGCCCGGTGCCATAAACGGTGAAACTGGAGAAATTACTTTCAAATCAGCCCTAGCTGGATCATGGGCAACTTGTGTGAAAATTGAAGAGTGGCGTTGTGGCCAAAAGGTAGGGGAGATCTTCCGTGATATTCCAATCGTTACTCTTGGATGTACACCTCCTTCGGGCTTATGTTCATCAGCTTTCGTTGATGTAGAGCCAACCATGGACTTAACGCCAGATCCAAACCAACAGACGCCAACGGTGCTGAATCCAGTAACGAATACAGCCGGAGATACCATCTATTACTACACTGATGCGTACCCGGGCGATACCATTAAATTCAAAATCTCTTCGTCAGATCCATACCCAAACCCGAACTGTTCTTCTCAAAACATTGAGTTTAGTGCGTCAGGTGGGAACTTGAGTTCTGCATCGAATTACGGGAATGCGAACAATTGTTTGTTCAACCCGCCTTGTGCGACGATTACCTCCTTGAATACCGGCGGTGTATACACTTATCCAGGTATTAACGATGTTGAATTTGAATGGCACATTGACTGTAACCACCTGTTTTATCAGGAATACCAGTGTGGTAACCTGAAATCGGAATATTCGTTCTACTTGAGAATGCAGGACGATCAGTGTCCTTTGAATCGATTCACCTACAAGAAAGTAGTGGTAGAAGTTCTTAATTATATGCCGAGAAATGTAAACGTGGATAACACGTGTATTTCTCAAGACCCTGTGACGGGTGCAGTGACCTTTGATTGGGTGAATGACGCAGATACAGGTTTCAACTTCGATTATTACATCATTAACCACATCGATACAATGGGGAACACTACAGTAGTGGATACCATTTACGATTGGGCAACACAAACCTATACGCACACTTCAGCGGATCAAAATGCGAAAAATGCCTACACCATTCAAACAGCTGGGGGTTGTGGACTTTTAACAGTACCGACGGATACCATTCAGAACATCCGTGTTGGCCTTCAAGCCTTCCCACCACCACCAAACAGTAGTATTGCACGTTTGGATTGGAACCGTTGGAAAGTGAGCGATACCACTATTTCCTACGATGTATGGGTAGAGGCACCGGCAAATTCGGGTCAATGGACGCAGTTAGGAACAACGACAGATACCACATGGATTGATACTGTAGCCTTCTGTGGTTCTTGGTTGAACTACCAAGTACGCTACAACTCGACTTGTGAGAGTTCCCTAGATTCAGGATTCTTCTCGGACAAAACAGCACCTTCAGCGGTAGTCTTTGACTCTGTAACTGTGGCTGGTGGTAACCTGAGTGCCCTTGCTTGGAAATCATCGAGCGACAGTGATGTCGTGTACTACGTGATCTACAGAGAGGATAATAGTGGGTTCTTTGTTCCTATTGACTCTATCCCTGCTTCGGATTGGGCAACTTCGATGCCTTGGGTGTACAACTTGAGTAACGCAGAAAACCAGAGCGAGAACTTCGTGGTAACTGCTGTAGACAGTTGTGGTAACCAAAGCTCTGTAGGAAACACAATACCTTCTAGTTCTATTCACTTACAGATTGGTATTGACCCATGTGATGGCTATGCTCGTTTGCGTTGGGGTACGTACAAGACTTGGACACAAACACAGCCGCTAGAGTATAATCTTTACGCGGATATCACGGATCCTGTTGGTGGTACCATTTCTGGAGTATTGCTTAAAGGTGGAACTTTAGATACAGCCTTTAACCACTACGGCATCATTAACGGATACACCTATTG
>DJCX01000006.1 GCA_002430755.1 Flavobacteriales bacterium UBA5939
GAACCTTCAGCTACTGCATAAGACGTTGCTTCTGCTACTTCAATTACCTCTTGAGCTTCTCCAGTGGTTACTTCTTCAGCTTTCTCACCTGCACAGCTTACAGCCAAAACAGAAGCCGCCATGAACATTGCGATTTTTTTCATTTTTTTTCTTTTGTATGGTTAGAAATTCAGTGTAAAAATACACGATTAATGTTATAACAACTATCTAGTCAAAAAAAAGTTCACTAGACATACATTTTTTTTCTCAGACGAAAAGCCAAAACGCTAACAACCAGAGTGATGCTACCTGCAAGTACATAGGGATATGTAAAGTGCATCCCGTACACGGCACCTCCAACAGCCGGCCCCACTACCCTAGCGAGAGACCCTACGCTTTGATTGGTTCCCAAAATTTTTCCCTGGGCATCTTCGGGCGCATAGGTGGTCAATAAACTACTTACCGTAGGGGTTAGTAGTGCATTACCAAAAGACAATAAAGTCATACAGAGGAGTTCTAAATAGAATTGGTCCGTCGGAACAAAAGGCATGAAAAATAAGCCGACAGCCACGAGCAACGTTCCAAACAAGAGTAGGTTCCGTTCACCAAACCAACTGTTAAAGTAGCCGATGAGACCGCCTTGAATAACCACCGCCAAGAAGCCTATGTAAGCAAAAGTATAACCGATATGCATCTCGCTCAACCCGAAATGCTCGGCCCACAATAGCGTGGAAGTGATCTGCATCATGCTAAAACCAAGGATATACACGAAGTTGATAGTGAACAAAGCATTGACCTCAGGCACCTTTCTAAAGGCAAAAATGTCCTTAAATGGATTCGGAAATAGATTTACACTATCGGCAGGTTCTTTCAACGTCTCTGCCAAGAAGAAATAAGCGAGAAGGAGGTTGATTCCACTCAATCCTGCCGCGAAATACCCCACTCCAGATACCCCGTAGTACTCATTGACGATACCGCCTATACTTGGACCAAAAATGAAGCCGAGTCCAAAGGCTGCCCCGATGATTCCAAAGGCCTTCGTGCGTTGCTCTTTAGGTACGATATCACTAATGTATGCCTGAGCAACACTAAGATTGGCTGCACCAAATCCTTTTAACAGACGGGTGGCAAACAAGAGCCACAGGACCGTTGCATTGGCAAACAGTAGGTACGCAACTACCATAATACTGATGCTCGCTAACATAATAGGACGACGCCCATACCTATCGCTCAATCCACCCCAGAAACTTGCAAAAATGAATTGCATAATGCTGAAGCTCGTACCTAATAGACCAACCATCGCATCAGTAGCCCCTAATTCTTTGGCATAAATTGGAAGGATAGGAATGATAAGACCAAAGCCCATCAGATCCATGAAAATGGTAAAGAAGAGTACAACTAAAGCCTTATTCCTCATGCTTAGGAGTTCTTAAGTTTTTGACTTGTATTCCTTTATCGCTGACCTTGTAAGCATGCAGTTCCCGTGCACGGATAGTGGACTTAAAGACCTCTTGTGCTTCGTTTTCGAACTGATCGAAATCTTTGTAACGTGCACTGTAATGCCCTATAAGTAGGTGATCCACATCAGCCTCATTAGCTACCCTTGCCGCCTCTTTTGCTGTGCTGTGCATGGTTTGGCGCGCACGCTCAGCCTTATCTTCACAAAAAGTACTCTCGTGGTACAACAGCGTGGCCCCTGCTACATAATTTGAAGTCTCCGGAACATACATCGTATCCGATGCAAAAGCATAACTAAGGGGCTTTGGTGGATCGAAGGTGATGTCTTCGTTTAATAGCACAGTTCCATCTTCCGCGGTCCAGTCCCTACCGTCTTTAATCCAATGATAATCACAAACCGGAATGCCCAATTCATCAGCACGTTCTTTATTTAGACCGCGCTGAAGCGGCTTTTCTTCGAATTTAAATCCGGTCGTTGCTATTCTATGCTTGAGCGGGAAACTCGATACAGTATAAGCCTCTGTTTCTAAGATCACCTGAGGCACCTTATGTTGAGTGACCACAAATGAAATGGGATAAGATGTAAACGTTCCCGCCGCCCTAAACTGCGTCAGTACAATCTCCTTGAGTTTAGGAGGTCCATAGATGGTCAAAGGTGTTGTACGGCCAAGTAAATGAAAGCTGCTCAACAAGCCAACCAACCCGAAGAAGTGATCACCGTGAAGGTGGGAAATGAATATGTTATTGATGCGAGAGAATTTCGTCTTAGATCGACGCAACTGCTTCTGGGCACCTTCCCCACAATCTATCAAGAAATAATGCTCCCGCATTTTTAAAAGCTGGGAGGTCGTATAATTGTTGGAGGTCGGTGTAGCGCTGGCTGCACCTAAAACTACCAACTCAAAACTCATTAAGAATTACCCAGTTTACGCTTCTCAGCTAAGAGATACAGCACGGCCATACGTACGGCAACACCGTTCTCCACTTGATCGAGAATAATAGCATGCTCGCTATCTGCCACCTCAGAGGTAATCTCTACGCCTCGGTTGATTGGACCCGGGTGCATGACTACGATTGGCTTTTCAAGGGCGTCTAGGTGTTCCATGGTCAGTCCGTACTGAGCGCGGTACTCTGCGATGGATGGGAAGTATTTGATGTCTTGACGTTCGTGCTGTACGCGTAACATGTTTGCAACATCACACCACTCGATGGCTGTTTGCAAGTTGTGCTCTACGCGAACGCCGAGAGTGTGCATATATTTTGGAACCAAGGTTGTTGGTCCACAAACCATGACCTCAGCACCCATCTTTTTAAGAAGAAGAACATTCGAAAGAGCAACGCGGCTGTGTACGATATCTCCGACGATCGCAACTTTAGCGCCTTCCAAACTTCCTAACCGTTCCCTTATCGAAAATGCATCAAGCAGTGCCTGAGTAGGATGCTCGTGTGCCCCATCTCCAGCATTTACGATAGAAGCATCTACATGTTGAGAGAGGAATTCTCCGGCACCTGGATTGGGATGACGCATTACCACCATGTCCACTTTCATAGAAAGGATGTTGTTCACCGTATCCACCAAGGTTTCTCCCTTCTTTACTGAAGATGATGCTGCAGAGAAGTTTACGACATCCGCACTTAAGCGCTTTTCTGCCAATTCAAAAGACAACCTCGTTCTTGTACTATTTTCGAAGAAGAGGTTGGCAATGGTAATATCTCTGAGCGTTGGAACTTTTTTGATGGGTCTGTTAAGGACCTCTTTGAATTCTTTGGCAGTGTCTAGAATGAGCTGGATATCCTCTGCCGTGAGGTGTTTGATACCCAACAAGTGATTCACTGATAATTCGCTCATGAAGCTGGTTCCGTTAATAATACTGCATCGCGGCCATCCACTTCTTCCCACAGTACCTCAACGCGTTGTGAGGCTATGGAATCTACTTGTCTGCCCTTGTAATCAGGCTGTATAGGAAGGTCGCGTGAAAATCTACGATCAATCAAAGTGAGCAACTCCATTTTTGACGGACGTCCGTAACTAAGGATTGCGTCCATGGCGGCACGCACACTCCTACCGGTATACAGAACATCGTCGATAAAGACTACTTTTTGATCTTCAACGAGGTGTTCAATTTTAGTCTTGTTCGGTTGTAAATGGCCCGGACGTCTTCTGAAGTCATCTCTATAGAAAGTGATATCTAGAAGCCCGGTACGGATGCTACCTGCACCGTATTGTTCTTCTAACAGCTTCACCAGTCTACTAAGTACTTGTCCACCTCGAGGTTGAAGGCCAATCAAAATAGAATTTGAAAAATCACCGTGATTCTCGATGAGCTTACAACACAGCCTGTTCAAAGCGATGTTCAACTCTCTGGAGTCTATGATTTCTCTTTTGCTCATGCTGCAAATTTATGCATTAATATGAAGCAAATAAACTTCCAAGATCGATCCCGGAGAAATTCCCGCTACTCATCATCACTACTGCCTTAGTATCGCCTTTGCTTTCAAGTGCTTTAGCCAATTCCTGCGCATCATCGAAAACAACCACACCTTCCCCGAATGCCGACTGTACGTCCTCCTTACTCAGTGGTGGTAATTTCTTGTGAGAAACAGCTTCAGGACTGTAATAAACCCAACCCTCTTGGGCGGGATCAAGTACTCCTTTATACTGTGGTATGAACTCTGGATTTAAACTGCTAAAGGTGTGTAATTCGAGTACTGCGCGAACATCGCCGTATTGCTCAGCAAGAGCAGCAACTGCCGCTTGTACTTTTGACGGAGCATGGGCAAAATCCCGGAAAACAGGTACGGATACACCTGCTAATCGCTGCATCCTATTCTGCGCACCCGTAAAACTTGCAATGGCATCGTGGAAATCATCTTCCTGCAGCCCCATTTCCAAACATATCCAGCGTGCCGCTTCAAGATTACTAAGGTTGTGCTTACCAAAAACTTGCAATGGCATGGCACCCTCAGCCGTTTCGATGTGCGTAGTTCCTTCATCGATAAAATGTTCTGGCAATGAATATGGAAAACGCTTTACAGGGGCATCGCTCTGCTCCACTAACTCCTTGAGGACAGCATCATTTTCATTATAAATCAAAGCACCGCCTGGCTCGATGGTATTGATATATTGCTTGAATTGATCCACATAAGATTCAAACGTAGGGAACACATTTATGTGGTCCCATGCAATTCCTGTAATAACTGTGATATTGGGTCGATACAGGTGGAATTTTGGACGTAAATCTATTGGCGAGCTCAGGTATTCATCGCCTTCCATTACCATGAAATCTGAACCACTTTCGAGCTCCACCATACAGTCGAAGCCCTCTAATTGAGCGCCTACCATGTAGTTGGTGGACATTCCAGCATGCTGCATGGCGTGCAATACCATGGCCGTCGTAGTGGTCTTTCCGTGAGAACCAGCGATAACCACCCGAGTCATGTCTTTACTAACCTCGTACAAAAATTCAGGGTAGCTAAAAATGTTAAGGTTGAGCGCTTGAGCTTTAAGTAATTCTGGATTGTCTTTTCGCGCATGCATTCCAAGAATGATAGCGTCGAGGTCTGTGGAAATGTTGCTTTGGTCCCAACCCTCAGCGGCAGGAAGCAATCCTTTGCTAGCCAATCTTGAACGAGAAGGTTCAAAAATTTGATCGTCAGAACCACTGACCTGGTGACCAGAGTTGTGTAAAGCAATGGCGAGGTTATGCATGGCAGAACCCCCTATGGCAATGAAATGTACTCTCATTTATTCTTCGAAATAAAGATTCCCGAATCGTATACGGGTGCCTCGCAAAGATAAGAGAACTGCACCGTCATAGCCGTCGTTTGCTTGTCTAGAAGAACGAGGGCTTACTCTGAATTTTTGGCGCTTGTTTCTGTTTAATACCGTATACACCATCTCGGCATCGTGGCTTAAACTTACCATGACAAGATTGCCATTCTTCGCATTAGTGATGGCACGCAGTGTTTTCTTACCCCAGCGCTTGGCATTCTTACGATGATCGTTGAAGACAAAGTGCAACCCAGATTCATTCACCAAAAAGGTATAACCGAGATAATAACCACCATCATTCATGGAACTTTGACGCTTTGGTACATGAGCGTACCAATCGACTTCGCCTTTCCCATCAATACTCAATACAATGATGTCATTGTAATA
>DJCX01000072.1 GCA_002430755.1 Flavobacteriales bacterium UBA5939
AAGACCAAAGCTGTAGGTATCCGCAGCATCGCGGTCACCAGTCGCCAAATACATAGTGTCTGGGTGAACCGGGTCAATAGCTAGATCACTCACCCCAATGTTAGTCAACTCGTCGGTAAAGGTCTGCCAGCTCTGACCGTCGTCGTAGCTCACCCACAGACCTCCTGCAGGTGCACCTGCATAGATTGTATCGTTATGCTTAGGGTGGAATGCGACATTGTTGATACGGCCAATTCCGCCGTTAGAAGGCGCATTATATGGACCCATAGCCGTCCATTCTCCGTACTCGTTTGTGCTTTGGTTATTTTGACCTTGGATGGCTTGATACAGCAGTCCCGGATGAGGGCGTACACCATTTTCATCCACACGCTGGCCCATCATGTGTTCCCAGCGACGAAATTGTTTAATACCGTGTCCTTTTTCGTAAGGCACGCCGCGATGTGCTTTGTTGAATTTATCGACAACTGTATTGAAGTTCACGCGGTAATCTTGCATGGCTTCAACCCAAGTCATTTCACGAATCTCCTTGTCTGTCAAGGTGTTAGATTCACGTTCTTGTGCATTGGCAATAAAAGTGGCGGCGATAAAGGCTAACGATAATGTAATCTTCCGTAGCATAAGGATGTGTTAAGGACCCTAAAGCTACAAAAACCGCGCCTTTCTATTCGTCCGTTTCCGCGGTAGTTACGAGCTTTAACTCATTGAGTTGTGCTTCATCAATAGTAGCCGGAGCATCAATCATTACATCACGACCCGCATTGTTTTTCGGGAAGGCAATAAAATCACGAATAACCTCAGCGCCGCCGAGGATAGCCACCAAACGATCAAACCCGAAAGCTAGACCACCGTGCGGAGGCGCTCCGTATTCAAAGGCACTCATCAAGAAACCGAACTGCTTCTCTGCCTCTTCCTTGCTAAATCCAAGCAAATCGAACATACGGCTCTGTAATGCTCTATCGTGGATACGAATAGAACCACCACCGATCTCATTACCGTTCAACACAAGGTCGTACGCGTTGGCCCTAACCTTGCCCGGTTCAGTATCTATCAAATCAATATCCTCTGGCTTCGGCGAAGTGAACGGGTGGTGCATCGCGTGGTAACGCTCTGTTTCATCGTCCCATTCCAACAACGGGAAATCCATCACCCATAGCGGTGCAAAAACTTCAGGATCTCTCAGACCCATTTCCTCTGCAATATGTAGACGCAATTCAGAAGTTGCCTTGCGCGTCAAACGCTCTTCACCTGCCAAAATTAGGATCAAATCACCCGGTTTGGCATCAGCAGCCTTCGCCCACTGCGCTTGCTGCTCTTGCGTATAGAATTTATCTACTGAGCTCTTGTACGTACCGTCTTCATTGACTTTACAGTACACCATACCCTTCATGCCGATGTCTGGTCGCTTCACCCAATCGGTCAGCTTATCAATCTGCTTACGCGTCCACGAAGCTCCTCCTGGTACGGCGATACCCAATACAGTTTCAGCTTGGTCAAAGACCATGAAACCTAGGTTTTGAGTAAGTGCATTTAGGTTGGCCAATTCCATCCCGAAACGGATGTCCGGCTTGTCATTTCCATAGCGCTCCATCGCCTCTGCATAGGTCATGCGCGGCACGCTATTAATGTCAACACCTTTCACGTCTTTCAACAAGTGAAGCAACAATCCCTCGAACGTATTTAAGATGTCTTCTTGCTCTACAAAGGCCATCTCACAGTCAATCTGTGTAAACTCGGGCTGACGGTCCGCACGTAAATCTTCGTCGCGGAAGCAACGCGTAATCTGGTAGTACTTGTCGTAGCCACTGACCATCAACAACTGCTTGAAGGTTTGCGGGCTCTGTGGCAAAGCATAGAACTTGCCCTCCTGCATGCGCGAAGGCACTACAAAATCACGTGCGCCTTCTGGCGTAGATTTGATCAAGAACGGTGTTTCAATATCCATGAAGCCTTGCTCGTCCAAATACTTGCGCACCTCGATGTTTACTCGGTTACGCAGCGCCAAGTTGCGCTGTAACGGACCGCGACGCAAATCCAAGTAGCGGTACTTCATGCGAAGCTCTTCGCCACCATCACTTTCTTCTTCTATGGTAAACGGAGGCGTGTTTGCTGCGTTCAATACGACGAGTTTAGCACTCTTAATCTCTACATCACCGGTAGGCATGTTGGCATTCTTGCTGTGACGCTCGATCACCTCACCTTCAATTTGTACCACCCATTCGCGGCCAAGTTTTCTTGCTTCCTTCAACAAATCGGCATCCCACTCCTCATTGAAAGCAACCTGAGTAATTCCGTAACGGTCACGCAAATCCAAGAAAGTCATCCCCCCTAATTCACGCGAGCGTTGTACCCAACCTGCAAGAGTTACTGTTTGTCCAATATGTGCGGCGCGCAATTCGCCACAAGTATGTGATCTGTACATGGTACTAATTGTTTGAACCGCAAAAATAGCCAAACTTGTGGGCCAATTCCCTATTTTGCGTGGAAGATGATAGACCTTAATGATCACAGCATATTTATGAAGGCTGCGCTTGTCGAAGCTCAGCAAGCCGCCAGCGAGGGTGAAGTCCCTGTAGGCGCCGTAATTACCGCTGGCGGCCGCATCATCGCACGTGCCCATAACCTCACGGAAAGACTCACGGATGTCACTGCACATGCAGAAATCCAAGCCATCACCGCGGCATCGAACTATTTAGGTGCCAAATACCTCCAAAAATGCACCCTTTATGTGACCCTCGAGCCCTGCCCAATGTGTGCCGGCGCCCTTTTTTGGTCGCAGATAGGCCGAGTCGTTTATGGCGCGAGTGACGCCAAACGCGGCTTTAAAGAGCACGGTGGTGAATTGCATCCGAAGACCGAAATTATCTCAGGAATTATGGAAGAAGAGTGTGGCAATATCATGACCCAATTCTTCCAACGCAAACGCAAATAGGCGCATGAACCTTAGCACCATAGACCTCGCGGTCCTTATCTCATTGCTGGCAGCCACCGTTCTTATTGGAATGTATTTCGGCCGCAGTAAGAAATCATCTATTAGCGAATACTTCCTTGGCGGTAGGTCATTGCCCTGGTACATCGCCGGTATTTCTATGGTCGCGACCACCTTCGCCGCCGATACACCCCTCGCCGTTACAGAGCTGGTTGGGCAGTACGGTATCAGTGGAAACTGGCTTTGGTGGAACTTGCTCGCAGGGGGTATGCTCACCACAGTCTTTTTCGCCCGATTATGGCGTCGCTCAGGACTAACCACTGAGGTTGAGTTTATTGAATTTAGATATTCGGGCAGACCCGCTGCCTTATTGCGTGGCTTCAAGGCCATTTACCTCGGCGCATTTATGAACGTCCTGATCATGGGATGGGTAAATGTCGCTATGATCACCCTGCTCCAAGGGTTCTTTGGATTGACCTATAATGAAGCGTTTTTATGGACTGGAGCGGCCCTGCTGGGTGTGGTCGTTTACGTCAGTTTTAGCGGCTTGAAAGGAGTGGTATATACTGATGTGTTTCAATTCCTTCTCGCCATGGCGGGCTCTATTGCTTTGGCCATTTATGTGCTAGACGCTCCTGAAGTAGGAGGTGTAGCTGGTCTCAAAGCTGCCTTGCCTGAAGAAACGTTCAAATTCCTCCCGTCCATTAGTGGCGAAGGTTCAAGCGAGGGCAGTTACCAGATCACCTTGGCTTCTTTCTTAGCGTTCTTTGGAATGGTTTGGTGGACGTCCTGGTACCCTGGTGCAGAGCCCGGTGGTGGCGGATATAGTGCACAGCGAATGCTTGCTACCAAAGACGAACGCTCTTCTTTTCTAGCCAGCGCATTGTTCCAGATAGGCCACTACGCAGTACGCCCGTGGCCTTGGATTTTAGTGGCCCTGAGTGCTATCGCCCTCTATGGATCGAAAGGGAATCCTGCGGAGGACATGCCTGGTTTTATCACCTACGAAATGCTCGCCGGTGAGGCAGATTTCGAACCAATGAATGAGGTGCAGGAGGCAGAATATCTCACGTGGTCTCAAAGCTGGGCAGAGGTATATGGAGCGCAATTGCCGCAGGCAGTGAAATACAACCAAGATTACCGCTTCGGCTACATCTTTATCATGCGTGACTTCTTGCCGCAAGGGCTTTTAGGCATGTTATTGGCCTCCTTCTTTGCCGCCTACATGTCGACGATGTCGACCCAACTGAATTGGGGAGCATCGTATCTCATTAACGACGGATACTTGCGATTTATTAATCCTCACGCGCCGAAGAAAACGAGTTTGAACATCTCGAAATTGACCACCTTAATCCTCGCCATTTTAGGATTGTTGGTGACCAGCTTTATGGACAGCATTGCAGGGGTGTGGCAATTCATCATGGAATGTGGCGCCGGCTTAGGGCTTGTACTCATCCTTCGATGGTACTGGTGGCGCATCAATGCATGGACAGAGATTGCCGCGACTGTTGCACCCTTTGTTGGATATGCGCTTGCACACAGTGTGCTCGATTGGGCGTTCCCGAACAGCTTCTTCTTTACCGTTGGGTTTACCACTGTGGCGTGGGTGGCAACAATGTACCTGACCACGCCAACACCGACCTATACGCTAGTGGAGTTCTACAAGACGGTACAACCGGGTGGCGCATGGAAGCCTGTTGAGATGCGAATGGATCCATCAGAGAAGATTGAGGCACCTTCTACACTGAAGCTGTTTGTGTATTGGATCTTGGGGATTGGGATTGTGTACGGCGCTCTGTTTGCTGTGGGTGCCCTCATTCTACACTAGAAACCGAAACTTTAAAGCATAAAAAAGCCCGGCCGATGGCCGGGCTTTTTAGTGTCTGTATCTTCTGGATTAGCCAAGCGTACGCTTCACCTCAACCATTGCGTAGGCTTCGACAACGTCGCCCACTTTGATATCATTGAAATTGGCAATGTTCAAACCACATTCAAACCCTTGGCGAACTTCTTTCGCGTCGTCCTTGAAGCGTTTCAAAGAACCTAGTTTTCCTGTGTACACTACCACACCGTCACGAATCACACGAACATCGTGGTTGCGCTCGATAACACCTTCGGTAACCATACAACCTGCAATGGTACCCACTTTCGAGATTTTAAAGGTCTCGCGGATCTCTGCAGTACCCTTGATTTCCTCTTTCATCTCGGAGCTCAACATACCCTCCATTGCATCGCGAACTTCGTTGATCGCGTCGTAAATGATAGAGTACATTCTGATCTCCACATCCTCTTTCTCGGCAAGCTTACGTGCTTGTGCAGAAGGGCGAACTTGGAAACCTACAACGATCGCATCTGATGCAGTTGCGAGTAGGATATCACTCTCAGAAATTTGACCAACGGCCTTGTGAATGATGTTGACCTGAATTTCCTCAGTAGTGAGCTTCTGAAGAGAATCGGACAATGCTTCAACTGAACCGTCCACATCACCTTTAAGGATAATGTTCAACTCTTTGAAATCTCCCACCTGGAGACGACGGCCAATCTCTTCGAGGGTCATCTTCTTCTGAGAACGCACGCTCTGCTCACGCATCAACTGGAGACGCTTCGCAGCAATTTGCTTCGCTTCACGCTCGTCGTCCATAATGATGAACTTATCCCCTGAAGTAGGCGCACCGTCCAAACCTAGAAGGTTTACTGGCGTCGATGGGCCTGCCACTTTGATGCGGTTGCCACGCTCATCGAGCATCGCTTTCACCTTACCAGAGTATTGACCCGCTAGAACGTAATCTCCAACTTTCATGGTACCCGCTTGAATGAGTGCTGTACACATGTAACCGCGACCCTTATCCAAAGATGCTTCAACGATCGTTCCACTTGCATTCTTATCAGGATTTGCTTTGAGGTCTAGCATTTCTGCTTCTAGGAGTACTTTATCAAGCAGCTCTTCGATGTTCAAACCCGTCTTCGCAGAAATCTGCTGACACTGGATAGGACCACCCCAATCTTCCACCAAGATATTTTCTTGTGAAAGTTGCTCCATAATTTTGTTCGGGTTCGCGACCTCGCGGTCTACTTTGTTGATCGCAATAACGATAGGAACCCCCGCAGCTTGAGCGTGAGAGATTGCTTCTTTTGTCTGTGGCATCACGGCATCATCCGCTGCTACTACGATAATGGCAATATCCGTTACCTGTGCACCACGAGCACGCATTGCCGTAAAGGCTTCGTGACCCGGAGTATCTAAGAAGGTAATAGTCTGACCGGTGTGAACCTTCACGTTATAGGCACCGATGTGCTGGGTAATACCCCCTGCCTCACCAGCTATTACGTTTGCTTTACGGATGTAATCCAAAAGCGACGTTTTACCGTGGTCAACGTGACCCATCACCGTTACAATAGGTGAACGTGGTTTTAAATCTTCTTCCTTGTCCTCTTCTTCCTGGAACGTTTCCGTTACCTCTTCATCGACGAAGTTGACACCAAAGCCGAATTCTTCAGCCACCATCTCAAGCATTTCTGCATCAAGACGTTGGTTCATCGTTACCATAACGCCTACGCCCATCAATGAGCCAATAACGTCATTGACGCTTACCTCCATCATGTTGGCAAGCTCAGTAACTGTAACGAATTCTGTTACCTTCAATACTTTGCTTTCCTCCGCGGCCTGCATGTCTTTGAGCTCCTCTTTTTCACGACGCTCTGCACGCTTTTCACGGCGGATTTTGGCACCCTTGTTCTTCTTACCAGAAGTAAGTTTCTCTAGAGTCTCTTTAATTTGTTTTTGGATTTGCTCGTCAGTCAATTCCTGCTTTTCGACAACAGGCTGGTTGCGACGACCTTTCCCTTTACCGCGGTTTTGGTTGTTGCCTCCACGTTGGTTTCTGCTTCTAGGATCCGCTTGTGCTGGAGTAGCGCCACCCGGTCCTTGAGTTTTAATACGAGTACGCTTCTTTTTCGGTGTCTTTGGCTTTTCGACCGGAAGTTCAATCTTCTGACCGGTGAACTTAGGACCATCAATCTTTACGTACTTGGTTTTGATTTCAGCATCAGCAGGCTTTGCCTCCTCTGCTTTTTCTTCAGCCTTCTTGGTTGGCGCTTGCTCTTGCAGTTTCGCGCCTCCCGCAGCCTTCTTCGGCCCCTTCTCTGTAGGCTTGTGACTCTTGTTCTCTGCCGGTGCTTCAGCTGCTTCCGGCTTTGCCTTTTTCTTTGGCTTCTGAGCGTCAAGATCAATCTTGCCCATCACCTTCAAGCCGCCTGCAGGTTCTTCTTGCGCAGGAGCTTCTGCTTTTTCTTCTGCCATTGGCTCCTCTTTCGGTGCCTCAGCCACGAGTGCTGGCTCTTCCTTCGGTGCCTCTACTGCGGGAGCAGGAGCTTCAACCTCCTCAGCACCACCACGAAGAACTTCTTTTTCCTCCTTCGACTGCTGGCTCACCTCTTCGGCAGCTTTTTTCCGCTCAAGATCATCTGCAAAGGCAGTTTTCAGCACGCCGTACTGCTCCTCCGTGATCTTGGTATTACGGTTGTTTGGAATGTCGTGGCCATTTTTTGCCAATTCTTCAACCGCTCTATCTAAAGAGATATTGAGTTCCTTGGTGGCCTTACTTAATCTGACGCTACTCATAGAGTGTCTTTAGTGTTTCTTATTCTTCTTCGAATTCTTGCTTGAGAATTGAGACGATGTTTTCTACAGTCTCCTCTTCCAAATCGGCTCTTGAAACCAATTCTTCTTTTGTCAACTTCAATACGCTCTTCGCAGTATCACATCCAATTTTCTTCAACTCGTCGATGATCCAACCTTCGATCTCATCGCTGAACTGGTCTAGTTCGATATCATCTTCGATTTCGATATCATCACGGTAAACATCAATTTCCATGTCTACCAGTTTACTTGCCAAGCGGATGTTTGTACCTCCACGACCAATTGCCAAACTCACCTGATCCGGGGCCAAGAAGGCTTCAACGCGACGGTTCTCCTCGTCAATGTTCAATGAGGTTACCTTCGCTGGGCTCAATGCGCGTTGGATGTAGAGTTGTAGGTTATTGGTGTAGTTGATTACATCAATATTCTCGTTGCGCAACTCGCGAACGATACTGTGAATGCGCGATCCTTTCATACCCACACAGGCACCAACAGGATCGATACGGTCGTCGTAAGATTCTACAGCAACCTTCGCTTTCTCACCTGGAATGCGAACCACACCTTTAATAGTAATAAGGCCATCGTATACTTCTGGAATCTCCTGCTCGAACAACTTCGCCAAGAAACGCTCGTCAGTACGAGACATAATTACTACAGGCTTAGTGCCGCGGAATACTACTTCCTTCACTACCGCGCGGATAGGATCTCCCTTACGGAAGAACTCGCGCTCACCAATCATTTGATCTTTAGGAAGAATTAGTTCGTTTCCTTCGTCGTCATAAACGATTACCTCACGGTGACGAACGTGGTGCACTTCACCCGTAATGATTTCACCTTCGAGGTCTTTGTAACGCTTGAATAATTCTGAACTGTCGTGCTCTTGGATTCTGCTGACCAAGTTTTGACGGAATGCCAAGATGAAACGACGACCAAGGTCAATCAATTTGATCTCTTCAGAAACTTCTTCACCAACCTCGTAATCCGGTTCGATGCGAAGTGCTGCACTCAATTCAATCTCTTGGTTCTCATCTTCAACAGCACCGTCTTCAACAACCGTTCTATTGTGCCAGATTTCCAAATCACCCTTATCAGGGTTTACAATAACATCAAAGTTTTCATCGGTCTCGTACTTCTTGCGCAACTGGTTGCGGAACGCCTCCTCAATGAAGGCCATCAAAGTGGTTCTGTCGATGTTCTTTTCCTCTTTAAAAGCGAGGAAGCTTTCGATAATCGCCTGATTTTCCATTATCTATAAAACTAAAACTTCTATTTAAATCTGATTGCCACCTTCGCTTCTACGATGTCGGCAAACTGTATTTCTGCTTCCACATGCGGGGCACTCTTCTTCTTTTGAGGGACACTCAAAACCAAAAAGTCCTGCTCCACTTTTTCCAACTTTCCTTCCACTTGACGGTCGTCGAATTTGACCTTCAAAAAGCGGCCGACGTTTTTCTTGTACTGACGCCAAATTTTCAAGGGCCTGTTCAAATCTGGACTACTTACCGTGAGATTAAAATCTTCAACATCGCGGTCCAATTCTGATTCCATCTTCCTATTGATCATTTTTATCTGATCCATTGAAAGACCTTCGTCCGCATCAACATAGGCAATGATTACGTTGTTTGGCTTCACCTCAAGCTCTACCAAAAAAGCGTTATTCTCAACCGTGGCCTGTTCAACGGCCTTTTCAATTTTTGCGTATTCCATCAATTACCGGCAATAAAAGAGGGGACCGAAGTCCCCCTTTTGAGTGCCAAAAAGTTTTGACAAATATAGTGCAATTCCGGGACTTCATCCAAAGTCGACTTCTAATTGATTCAAAATCACAAAATTAATACCCCGTTTTCAAGCTAAATACTTAGTCAAAAACAAATCTTAGTATATTTAACGCACTCAAAACCGCGCATTTACACATAACCATGGCAAAGAAAAATGTCAAAATACTCATAGTGGACGACCATCCTATCCTAAGGGATGGTATTAAAACTATGCTCGAAATGGGAGACTTCGAAGGACATAGTTTCGAGGTTTCAGAGGCTGGAAATGGCATTGAAATGTCTGAACAGCTCAATAGCAAAGAATTCGATATCGTCATCATGGACTACAAGTTGGAGGAAACCGACGGTCCAACTTTGACAAAGAAAGCCCTTGAAGCACATCCAAATCTTCGCGTGCTTGCGCTCTCCAACTACGGAGATGTTGATTACGCAGCGAATATGCTTGAAGCCGGTGCGAAAGGCTATGTTCTAAAGAGCGTAGGGACAGCGGAACTTGTTGCTTCCATTACAACCGTGCTTGATGGAAGATTATGTTATACCCAATCCCTGGCCAATGAATTGATCGAAAAGAAAATTCTCGGTATAGGTGCTGCAGATCTTAAAAGTGATAATCCTGCAGTGGCCCGATTGAGTAAACGCGAAATAGAAATCATACAGCTCATATGCGACCAGCTCACCAATGAGCAGATCTCCAAACAACTCTTCCTGTCGAAGAGAACCATCGACAACCACCGTCAAAACATCCTGAATAAACTAGGGATGAATAACACTGCGGGTCTTGTTCGATTTGCTGTTGAGAACGGATTAGTCCTGTAAAACAGACCACAATAAATACTGATAAAGGCGGCCGGATGGTCGCCTTTTTTTTTGCTCAAATCCCTTAAAATAAAAGCCCCCGGCGCTGCGCGCCGGGGGGCTCTGTTCCTAAAGGAACTGTATGAGTAAGAGATTATTCTACGATAACCTTCATTGTTCTCAACTCACCTTTAGAGTTCGCGATGTTCACGAAGTACATACCGCGACCCATTTCAGAGGCATTCAACGCTACATTGCCCTGAGCATTGTCCATACCAGCAACTAAACGGCCAGTGATGTCCATTACACGAACTGTGTAGGAATCAGAAGTACCTAGAGCGATTGTTGCTACATCCGTCATAGGGTTCGGGTAAATCGTTACTGCATCCAATGCATTCTCTTCGACAGAAATGAATGAACAAGCACCGTAAATGTGCTGAACAGTATCTGCAGAACCTGTACGTGCAAAGAAACGGTTGTACGAGCCCACACCATTATCTACACCACAGTCCATTGGTACTGGTTCGTGGTTAGAATTATTTGATGGATCGCCGTTAGAGAAGCGGTACTCCATAGTACCTGGACAGTACTGTGCAACTGTAGCGATGTACTGACCTGCTTGAGAGTGTGCCACCATTGGGAT
This sequence comes from Flavobacteriales bacterium UBA5939, assembly GCA_002430755.1. Taxonomy (GTDB): domain Bacteria; phylum Bacteroidota; class Bacteroidia; order Flavobacteriales; family Schleiferiaceae; genus UBA10364. Next base: position 10,782 of record DJCX01000072.1, read on the forward strand.
AGCATTTGAGCTCCACTGCGTGAAGTTACCCATCAAGTAAACCGTATCTGCTGGCGTGAAAGAAGCTTGTGTAAAGTCAACGATAAACGTTACGTCAGCCGTTGGAGGCGTAGTAGGACATGGCCCATATGTATCGTTACCGAAACAACGAGGAGCAACTACAGAGTCAGAGCTAACAGTAACAATCTTGTTACCACCGCCTTCCCAGTTGGTCGCGCCCGCTACGTGGTAACGTGCTTTGAACTGGAAATCACCTGAATCAACACCCATGTAAGAGATAGAGTAAACACCGTCACCGTCTGGATCAGACATCAACTCACCACCCCATCCGTTGATAGGACCTGCAAGTGTGACAGAATCAATAGTAGAACATGCAGTCAAAGAGCTTACATCTACATTGATTGTGATATCGTACGTAGGAACTACTGTACATGGACCACACTGAGAGTAACAAACTTCGTAGATACCGCTAAGTGTATCTGTGTAGAAACGGTTATCGCCTTGGCTGATACCTGCAGAAGAAGCCTGACAAGTAGAAGGAACCGATTCAACAACACTCCATCCGTTACCGTTGATGAACTTGAAGTACGTAGAATCCGTCTTGCCTACATAAGCAATGTAACGGTGTACGCCGTCAAAATTAACCATCTGCGACTTCGCTGGATCCCAACCTTGGAAGTTACCCGCAACGTGAACTGAATCTGAAGAAACAGTCTGAAGCGCCATATCCACCTTGAATTGGATGGCTTTTTGACCTGCAGGAGCAGCACCACCGAACATTACTGCTGGAAGTGTAGTATCCTGAGAGATCACAGCCCAACGGTTACTGTTACCGTTAGTACCTACTTGGATCGGTGCAGGAACACTTTCATCGTCGCCCCATGCGTTACCGTTCAAGAATTTGTACTCCAACTGTCCTGCGTTGACAGTTACAGTTGTTGAATAGATAGATGATGTACCTACCTGCGTCAATGAAGTCGTGCTTGGTGACCAAGACTGGAACGACCCCGCAACGTGAACACCGTTAGAGTTGATAGTAGCAGAGCCCATATCAACCTGGAAGGTCACGCTATACGTTGTTTGCGCAAATGCACCCATTCCAAGGAACAAGGCAGCTGCTAAAGCGTAAAACTTTTTCATATAAAAATGATTGGTTAGTAATTAGTGTACCGAATACCCTATAAAATTAAGACACAACACATTCCTTTCTGTGTCCAATTCTGCCAATTTTTAACCATATTGTTGCATTATCCCGCAAAAAATGAAGAATAGCGCCTTAAACTTCTTTTTATCCCTTCTGTGCCTTGCTTCGGTTACTACAATTAAAGGGCAAAGTATTCACCGAATAGACCCGCCCAACTGGTGGATCGATTTTCCCCTTGATACTGTAGAGGTATTCATCACTGGCAAAGGATTTACAAAGGCCGGTATTCACAGTTTTGAGGGTGCAGAAAGACTGGAATGGGGAATACTAAGTGACAATGTCGCCTGGGTACAATTCAGAATCCTACCCAACCTATCATCTTCAAAAATCACCTTTAAAATTGGCCGCAGAACCGTCAAATACCCCCTTCTTGAGCGGAGTGGTTACCAGCCTCAGGGGTTAAGCGACCAAGACCTCATCTACCTCATTACCCCGGACCGATTTCACAATGGAAATCCAAAGAACGACGACATCAAAGGCATGCGCGAGCGCGGCACCGACCGAAACGAGCCCTATGCACGCCACGGCGGGGACCTGGAGGGCATTATTGGGCAAGGACTTGACCATATCGAAAGCCTCGGAGCCACCGCCGTTTGGATCAATCCCCTGCTAGAAAACGATATGGCTCGCGACAGCTACCACGGCTACGCCATCACGGACCACTATCAAATAGACCCGCGCTACGGCAGCAACAAAGAACTCGTAGTACTGAGCGAGCAAATGCACAAGCACGGCCTAAAGCACGTCGCCGATGTCGTTTACAACCACTGGGGATCCTCGCATTACCTACAAGAACTAATGCCCGATTCTTCTATGGTGCACTGGAACCAGAATGGCTCTGTTCCCTACTCAAGCTTCCGCTTCACATCCCTAACAGACCCCTACGCATCCAATGAAGATATCGACCGATTCGAAAAAGGCTGGTTCGCAGGAGCCATGCCCGACCTGAACCAGGAGCACCCACTAACCGCCTCATACCTTACCTATTCCACCCTTTGGTACATTGAATCCTTCGGTGTAGATGCCCTGCGCTGCGACACCTATGCCTTCTCACACCCTAAATTCCTCAAGGAGTTAAACATGCTACTCAAACGGGTATACCCGGAGCTCTTCATCTTTGGAGAAACTTGGGCCTACAGTGAAGCATCACAACTCTACTTCGCCCCTAACGATAATGTGAGTGCAGGTTGGACAGGCAATGATGCTGTGACAGACTTCACCCTTTGGCGTGCCATCCACTCGATGTACGAAGCTGATGAAAGCGAGCAATTCGGTTGGGCCACAGGTGCAGGTGCCTTGTACTACCGCCTCGCCGCCGATTACCTCTACGAGCGCCCGGAAGACCTCATCACCTTCGTTGACAATCACGACGACGGGCGCTTCCTCGGTCAACTCGGTAGTGAAGACAAACTGCGGAGCGCCTTAACGCTGCTCTACTTCATGCGCGGCATTCCTGTATTGTACTACGGAACAGAGCTTGGTTTGAAGGGACACGAGAACCATGGCGCCATTCGCGAGGATATGCCCGGATTTTCCCAAGATTTCCCTGATTATAGCATAATTGGCGGCCAATTATTAAATTTGTGTCAAGAATTGGGCGCTTTTCGTAAAGCAAGAGGAGCCGTTCAGTTTACCCAAAGAGTGCCAGAAGACGGTTATTATATCCTTGAGGCTGCAAACGATTACTCCAAATGGATATTGGTTGTAAACGCCACAGACAAGATGAGGAGCCACGAATACTGGTCAGGCAAAGAACCCGTAATTAGCTCTGATAAAGGAAGCGGTTCGGTGTTCTACCCTTGGGAAGCCAAAATCTTTGAATTTGAGCAATGAAAGCCACGATCGAAAACATACGAATTGCCGAAAAAGACAGAAGCTACCACAGCTATGTACTTGCACAACTCGTGGGCAGACGTGGACCTTCTATTTTCACTGACTATTGGCACTACCACCCGGAGATTGAAATCACCTATGTCGTTAAAGGCGAAGGCCTCGCCTTCATAGGTAACAAAATCGTTGAATTCAAAGCCGGCCAAGCGTTCTTGATTGGTCCTTACCTGCCGCACAACTTTGTGGCCTCCGATGAAGAGGAGATGATTATGGACCGTGAATGTTGGGGACTTCAGTTTACTCAAGAATGGCTGAACTCGTTTAAAGAAAGTGCCGCATTGGGGCCGCTTTTTAAAGCGATGAGTTTTGGTGTAGATCTCGGACAATTCACTCACGAAGAACACGAAGACTTCGCTCATATTGTTGGGACCAACTCTCTGAAAAGCATGGCCTCGTTCTTCAATCTAATGGCTTCTATCGCCGAACGAAAAGAGCTCAAAACTATTTCGACGACGAGCGCTTACAGCAACGTGATGAGTCAGAAGATCAGCAAACGTATGGAACGCGTTTCTAAGTACATCCAGGACAATTACCAACGCGCAATAACGCTGTCTGAAATATCTGATATAGCAAGCATGACAGAGCAGAGTTTCAGCCGCTGGTTCCGACAGACCTCAGGACTGACTTTTATCGACTACTTAATGCAACTGCGCACAACGGTCGCTTCACACTTGCTCGTAAATACCAACAAGCCGATGTCAGAGGTTGCGGAAGAGAGTGGGTTTAACTCCAGCTCATCATTCAACCGTTCCTTCCTAAAAGTCAAGGGTTGTTCTCCTCGCGAATTTCGAAAGCAAAAAAGACCGCTATAACTACGCCTCGGGCGTGTAGGTCACCGCCTTCTTATTCGTAATCAAAAAGTTCGATAACCCTGCAATAACCAACGAGGTTCCTGCAAGCAACATTGCGTTGATTGGATCTTCACCAAATACCCCTTTGTAAATAGTCGTTAAAGAGGTCGCTGCAACAATCTGTGGAATCACGATAAACATGTTAAAGATACCCATGTACACACCCATTCTGTTCGGGTCAAGTGTCGAGCTCAACATCGCATACGGCATAGATAGGATAGACCCCCAGCTGAATCCGATACAAACGAAGCTTAGGATTAACATAGACGGTTCCAAGATAAAGTACATGCTAATGAATCCGTACGCCCCAGCGAACAAGCTGAACATGTGAACCAACTTTCTGTTGATGCGTCTTTTAGCCGTCCAAAGAGTTAGCAATAGCGCAAATACCATGGAACTCAAACCGTAGTTCCCCATGTACGAACCTACCTTATTTGAAGCGTCATTAAATGCTTTATCAGCAATCTGGTAGGCGTCTATTTGCTCCGTAGTACTTATGGCGAAATCGATGGCCTCAGGCTTCGCAGCATTAAACACATGATCCGTCAACGCAGGGTTGGCCATAGACCACATACAGAAGAAAGCGAACCAAGAGAAGAATTGGACCACACCTAAACGCTTCATCGTCTTTGGCATATCCGCGATGTTTTTAAACACCTCAGAAATAGTATTCGCTAAACCCGATTTTTCCTTTTGCTCCGCGCGAAATGCTTCCATGTCCTCCGGCGGGTACTCGTCTGTGGTAAATACCGTGTAAAGAATGGAGAGGATAAATACTATAGCGCCTATTCCAAAAGCAACCTGTACCGACATAGGCACAACTCCCGGAGCAGCTTCATTGCTTACACCTAACGAGCTCACCATCAGCGGCAAGTTTGAAGCCACCCAGGTACTTACACCAATAATGAGCGTCTGAACCACAAATCCGAAACTGCGCTGGCTGTCTGGCAATTTATCTGCCACCAACGCACGGAACGGCTCCATACTGATGTTCATCGTAGCATCAAGAATCCATAGACCACCTGCTGCCATCCAAAGCGCCGAGCTGTGTGGCACTACCAATAGCGTTAGAGAAGCAAGAACAGCACCTATCAGAAAATAGGGGCGACGACGTCCAAACCTTGGGTGCCAAGTATTGTCGCTCATCTGCCCAATAATAGGCTGCACTATAAGCCCCGTAAGCGGAGCTGCAATCCACAATAATGGCAGACTGTGCTCGTCGGCACCAAGCGTTTCAAAAATACGGCTCATGAACCCGCCTTGTAGGGCGTATCCAAACTGGATTCCCAAGAAGCCGAAGCTCATGTTCCAAATCTGCCAAAAACTGAGTTTAGGTTTGTTCTGCATGTTTCTCTGAGTGTTAGTTGAGAAAAAACCCGGCACTGGGCCGGGTTCTAAGCTGGCTTACAGCCAAATATTATTGACAGAAAATCGGAATAACTACCGCTTCTGTAACTCTGTCGGCACCCGTTGCGAAGTTTTTCTTAATGACAATGAACTCTAAATAATCAACTTCATTGTTCGGATCAAGCGTAAAGTGCTCGTTTGGAACAAGGTGCATTTCAAAGTTTCCATCACCAATAAAGTTCATCTTTAGCTTAGGATTAGTTCCCGCATTAAAAGGACTTTCTATCTGAGCTACGGAACCGTTCGTATACACCACTTTAGCGTAGGCATAACATTCGTCAGATGCTAAATTCTGCATCGACGCTTTTTCCTCTCTCCAGTTCTCGTAACGCAACGTTACTACATCGTCAATCTTCACCTTCGTAGGGAAGTGGTAGAATGGATTTCGCTCCGTTGCAGGAGGATCGATAACAATGCTCTGGTCGTCCGTCTTTACATCCGGATCCCCGTAACCACCGCCGTCTTTTGCCTTCACCAAGAAGTGAATATCCTCAGCGTATACCTTGGCTGCATCTACCTCGTAGAACAAGGTTGGAACAATCTTCCAAGAGAACGTACCGTCGGAATTCTTGGTCATCTTCATGTTCTCATTTGAATTTTTCCAAGGGGCAGATCCTGTTCCGTTTACATACGGGTGACCGTCTGGGTGAGCTGCCGGCTTCCACGTCCAGATGTACATGTCTTCACCTGCATCTACAGCCTGCTTCAAAAGGTCTTGGTGACCTACGGCGAGGTCGAGTGCTGATGGGTCAAAAATGATTTCTAGAGAATCTGCCGGGTCAATATTCTCGTCAGGTACCGTAGAAATTTGAGCCGAAGCACTTAGGCCCAAAGTCAATGCGAATAGTGTGCTAATCTTTTTCATCTGAGCTTATTTTCTAGTGAAGGTTAATTTGTAAGATACGCTTAGCTTGTCGCAACGAATACGGTCGTAGACAATGCTCACGTTCTGATCAATCGTACGTGGCATGTTGCCCAAAGACAATACCGTCGTTACAGTGTCGAACTGAGTGAGGTGCAACTCAGAAGGGAATTCTGGGGTGTTGTACTTCCAAGTACCTCCTGCACCAAACAAATCGAAACCTGG
>DJCX01000101.1 GCA_002430755.1 Flavobacteriales bacterium UBA5939
GAGATAGAAGAACCAGCACGTCCTTCATCGTTACCGCTATCGGCAAAATGGCTCGGCGGTCTAGGAGAAGGTGCTTGGTTCCATATCAATAAGATTGGCATGCACAGCTTTGAAGGCATCAAATACGACAAAACAGGTGTTGTAGAATTTGAAGGGACCTACAGCAATGAAGACATCGAGTTGCCTGAAAATCCAGAAGCCACATACGCTTCACACTACGGTTTCTACTCCATTGAGGTCGACGGTGTGATTCATAGATTCTACCGCAAATAGATAAAAAAAAGCCCGGCGCAGAGCGCCGGGCTTTTTCTTTGTTTTCTCTCCCTAAATTAGAAATCAATCTTGTAATAGAAGACCGGGAACAATCCTAACTGGTAATTTTCCGCTACCTCGCCTGTCTCAGGCAGGTAAGTCAATGTCAAGATGTTCTTGTTGTTGGTAATGTTCGAAATGTCCAAAGCAAACTCGTGAGCGAGGTTCATAAAATTCCACTTGTAACCCACTTTGAAGTCTAAACGGAAGTACGGACGGTACTGGTTCGAATTGAACGTAAAATCGTCGATAAACTCAATCTCTGACGCCTGCGCTGAAGCATCCTGATCAATATCACCGAACCAACGCCCACCGATAGAACTCACTTTTGTCCCTAGGTTGAATACACCGTATTTGCCCACCTGGTAATTCTTTGCCATGATGAAGTTGAATGCATAACGGCCGTTGAATGTAGTATTTACCCAAATATCATCCGAAGACCCTGTACCGGCAGCGGCGATGTTTTTAGAGCCTTTGTACTTCGCATCGAATACCGAACCCGTAAACAAGCTGTAGAACCCGTTGCGGTAGTAGTGCTCGGCAGTAAATTCTAAACCGTAGTTGCGACCCACACCTTCGTTTTCAAGCGGCTCTGCCCAAAGACGGCCAAACCCAGTACCACCATTTACTAACGAGAAGTAAGAAGGCACCATCTCAACCGGTACATCCCACAAGTACTGGTAGTAGGTTTCTAGTTTAATACGTACTGGGTAATCAAAGTTGTGCTCCCAACCTGCGACTAGGTGTGCACTCTTGGTGAGTCCCATCCCTTTATTGTATTCAGTTCCATATACCCCATCGGCAATGGCTTGAGGTGTCGCTTGAGAACCTCTGTAGTAGTAGAGGTAAGAACTCTGCATTTGACTGTGGTAACCAGCACCCGTAAAGAATTTATTGTGTTTGTCTACATCATAATTGAAACCGAGACGCGGCTCTACTGGACTTATTGTATTGTCGTTAATGTTCGAGTATAGCGCAGTTAAACCTGCTGTCATCGTTAGCTTATCAGTCAATCTGTTCTTGTAGCTCACGAACGGTTGGACGACTGCGTAACCGTCTGAAGAAAAACCGCCGTCGTCTGTACCCCAAGGGAATTCCCATGGCGAAATTTCACCGGTTAATCCATTGACGATTCTCGTCGAATCCAAATAATCCACCATCACATAATCGACATTGATACCCGCCTTAAAGCTTTGACGTGCGTCGATCTTCTTCGTGTAATGGCTGTATCCATGAATCTTGGTTTCGTAGTACCAATAGTTTAAGATTTTTGGTGCAGAATCTACACGGTAGTAGAACTCGTCAGCCGCCACAGTATCTATACCGCGGAACACCTTGGTGTTTAGGGCATGAATAGCAGATCTTGATACCGCTGCACCACTTTTAATATAGCTCGTTTTATCTAGGCGCTTTAGATGTGTTGCACCCACAACACCCATGTGTGTGTCGAAGAATTGGTCACGATCTACAGTTCCAATGCCTTCAAAATCACCAGTTACCGGGTCACCATCTGTTCCGGAAATATCAATAACGAGGTTGGACGTACCGCCCATGCCCCACAAGCTAAATTTCGAACCGTCTTTTTGCGGGAAAGTCACTCTAAAGGCCCCATCTGCATAGTTTGGAATGGCCGTGGTACCCAATGGAATGCCCAAGGTTGATGCCATACCCAATGTTGAATAACGTCCTAGTACAAGGTAAGACGGTGCATTTGGCTTCTCTTTACCTAATCGACCCTCTGCCATCAATTCTACCCCCAAAAGACCGAACTGGAAGCTTCCTTCAAAAGGTGTTGCATTGTTACCATCGCGCATCTCTAGATCGAAAACACCGGCAATAGCATTTCCGTACTCGCCTGGCCATGCACCTGTATAGAAATCACCGCTCTGGATGTATTTATTGTTCAGGATAGTCACCGGACCACCACCAGTACCAGGAATGGCAAAGTGGTTCGGATTAGGAATATTGATTCCTTCAAAACGGTACAGGATACCTGCAGGGGTGTTACCACGAACAACAATGTCATTTCTAGTATCGTCTGAACCCTGAACACCGGCAAAGTTGGTTGCCATACGAGCAGGTTCCCCACGAGAACCCGCATAGAGGTTTGTTTCTTCTACAGAGAACTTACGGGCACTCACTACGGCCATCTCGTTCTTCACATCGCCGCGGGGTGTTGCAACGACATCTACCTCGTCAAGCTTTACAGTGCTTTCTGTCATGGCGATGCGAATTACGGCTTGCTTCGCGGAGTTTAATTCTACAACAGCAGAAGTAGGCTCATAGCCGAAGAGTTGAACGGCCACAATCTTGCGGCCAATCTCTACATCCATTTCGAACTGTCCGTACTCATCAGAAAATGCTTGGACATTGTCACAGATAAGCATGGCATCTGGAAGTGGCGATTTACTTTCAGAATCGACCACGGTACCACGAATGGTTTGAGTGAGTGTTTGCGCTCCTAAGGTTGAACTAACTACCAATAGAGCAAGAAGAACTAAGCGTCTCATAGTTTTGATTTTGTATAGCGACAAGTTAAAGGAATTGAACCGCTCAGCGACTTTAATAAATCTTGAATTCTGAGATTTTCACTAACAACTGTGTAAATCGCAGCTCAATTCGAGCCACTTTGATTCACAAATGAATCAAATCACTTGAAAAAAGCAGAAAAGTGTTTGTGACCGCGCACATAAAATTGCCACACCATGCTCCCTGCATAGGTTCCCTTTAACTTCTTCAAAGGCAACAAGGGCAATCCTGTATACGACATTCGTGTGCGCTGAATTTTAGTGAACCTTCCGTAAAAGGCAAAGTGAGCTTGTAGTATTGCCAGAGTATGCTTCGGTTTCCCTTCAAGAACGAACTTCACCCCTGCTACTCCGTCTAAAATCAAGCGTGCAAATACAATCCCCATGGCACGAAGCTGCGGAAGGTTTTTCACGAGGATAATCAGGTTGTTGCGGAAGTTTAAATAGGTTTTCCGTGGAGAATCGGCATTCAAAGTTGCCCCGCCAAGATGATACACCTCAGATTTAGGCTCCACCCAAATCTCATAACCAGCTCGTTGCATGCGCCAGCAAAGATCAATCTCTTCCATGTGCGCGAACAGCATAGGATCTAGCTTACCTGCTCGCTCAAACGCATCCATATTCACAGCTAAACAAGCGCCTGTCGCCCAGAAAACTGGACGGGCGTCGTCATACTGACCACCATCCACTTCTAGCTCATGAAGGACTCGTCCACGGCAAAATGGATAGCCTAAAGCATCAATAAATCCTCCAGAAGCCCCAGCGTATTCGAACTTTTCGGGCTCACGATCCCAACGAATCTTCGGTTGTACTGCCCCACAATTAGGATACTTCTCAAAATGTCCCATGATAGGCTCCAACCATCCAGGAGTCGTTCTTACATCGCTATTTAACAGCACTGCGTACTTCTCCTTCAAGGGCTTCAAACCTTCGTTGTAGCCGCCTGCATACCCCAAATTCTCACCGGTCTGAATAATCTGAACCTCTGGAAAATGGGTCTCAACATAGGCAACACTGTCGTCACTGCTGTCGTTATCAATGACATATACCGGATGTGGCTTGCTATCTTCAATGACGCCTGGTAAGTATTTTTCTAATAAGGCTTTTCCGTTCCAATTCAGAATGGCAACCGCAATCTTTTCTTTCATCCGAGCTTAAAATCTATCGAACCACGTTCCTTGATTACCAATAATGATGGAATTAGAAATTCGCTCTCCAAAGTTATCCCTGCTGTATTGGGTAGAGGTAGCATCAATGTCAGGACCTGCATTGGTATGGCGTGTCAAATGATACTGCCACTTGTGATCCTTGACCTCACCCAAAGCAGAACTATGAATAAGCGTGTATTGACGACCTATAAGCTCCTGGTCCACAAAGATGAATACCTGATTCTGCTGCACTGGGGTACTTGAACTCTTTAATTGATCGTATTGCCACACTTGGTACGGATAGTTACGACCGTCAAACGAACGTTCCTCCACAAGCGAAGGCGCACCATATTGGAGGAACACTCGGCCCATCTGAGACCTGTAGCCTGGTACAGTTCTGCTTCCAAACTCTTGGTCTACTTTATCAACCACTACCAAATAGCCTTTCCACTCTCCTAAAGGATCCATCGCATTTTTCTCCGTCCAAAAATTCACGATAAATGATGCAATCCTAGCCGTATCCTCGGAATCTTTTAAGTTGGTCATAATGCGTCGCTCTGACATAGTTGCCACCGGGGCAATCATACGTAGGTACTCATTAACCTGAGACCATTGTCCCCAGCCATTTTCAAATACCGCTCGAGTTACACTGACTTCAGGGCCGTTCCAAGCTGCTTCATCCGCCTTGTCGTTGTACCAGTAAAATGGGCTGCTGCGCTCAGCAACCGCTTGACCAGTGCTGTCTAACATCACGATAGAATATTCATATTGACCGCTTTTCTGGGAAGAAAAATCAATCTTATTGTAGACCGGAGTACTCCCCTGCTCACAACGTGCAAACCCCGAAGTCCCAGGAATAATATTCCCGTAAGCATCCGTCAATTTGTACTGGAGGATGTACTTACCATTACCCACATAGGCTTCGGTATACATGCTCAAAGTCGATTCATTTTCAAATACCGGCAGTCCTAAAGATGCCACTGGAACTACGGATACTCCTCGTTTCACATAGTTCACAGGAACCTCCTCAACATCATCAAGCAACACCGGCTGCGACAGCCAGTAATCACGAGCAACATATTCGAGAGTATCGCTAAAACTCCAATCACTATTGGATACCTCGTCGTACAAGAAGATCTCCAATGGTAGCTTCCCTATCTCTTTAGTGTCAACAAAAGTAAACGTGCTCTTTTGCAACATTAATGGTGCACTTGAAGCCGAATCTTCACTGGTATATTCAAATCGAACTACATCTACCTTACCCTCGAAGGACAAAGCCACCTTAAAACGTGCATGCCAAATCGAATCCGCATCCATTTCAAAGGCAATGGTGCTCGCGTCAAGCGTACTGTAAAAGTCTACATAAGGACCTTGAGTCTCACTCACATATTGGATAGGCTGCAATCCAAAGCGCAACTCCTGCGCTTTAATTGAAGTAGTCAGTGCAAGTAGAAATATGACTTTAAAGAAAGATTTCATCATCCTCAAAGATAATTGCAAAATTGCCCTTGCAAAACACGAATTCCTGTTTAAATTTGCCGCCCACTCAGGAAGTAGTTTTACTTCCTATCGGAGAGATGGCAGAGTGGTCGAATGCACTGGTCTTGAAAACCAGCGTACCGAGAGGTACCGGGGGTTCGAATCCCTCTCTCTCCGCCAAAAACACCTAAAAACCAGCGTTTTACGCTGGTTTTTTTTTATGTCCATACGCGAACGAAGCTTGCTTCAGTGAGCAGTATGGGCATAAAAAATACAGGACGCCGAAGGCGGACTGGTTTTCAGGTGTTTTTGGAACGATTCCCCTCCAGGGATCTTTTGAGCGAAGCGAAAAAAATCCCAGCCACCGTAGCGACTGGGACCTTACCTAATCTTGGCTACCCTCTCTTTCACCGACACCTTCACTACAGCGTTCATCGACCGAACATGAACAGTTTTCGCAGCGAGCAATTTTATTCGCTTCTACCCTTTCCTTCTTGGCGTCAGCAATGACTTTCTTTACATCTAACCAATTGTCTCTGCCTTCAAGAACTTCTAACGGTGTATAAATCCCATGAGCGGAATGTGGCCGATTCATATAAGCATCAATCGTCGAACTGATGATTTGTTCTAACTGTAGCCCGTCTCGAGCAATGTGAACAGAACCAAATTCATTTTTTAAAGTATGAAAAACGCGCTCTATCATAGAATTTGATGCCATGACACTCTTCCCGGCAATCCAATGCGTCACTTTAAAGTACATATAAAGCAGATCAGTCTCCATGATTTTCTTGTTCTCACTACCGCCATCGGTCATGTAAATGAGCTTTTCAGGATTATACTTCAAGAATGCTTCTCTCAATACATCAGCTGATATGGACTTTCTAAGCTTGTCGGTCAATCGCCAATTCACAATACCTCTAGATGCATTATCAACGATGCAATACAAATACCACTTTTCACCGTAGATAGTTTTGATGATTGACACATCGGCATGCCATATATCATGAACATTTTTAGCCCTTATCTTGATGGCTCGCGGCTTATAGGTTTTCATTTGCTTCGTGGTAGTTAAATCTTGTACTATGTGATAGAAAGAGCCTCGTCCCATGGCAATTTGACCCTTTCTAATGGCATGTGCGTAAACAACATTTTTATTCTCGCCACCGGCCATAACTAACTCTCGGCATAATTTACGTTCAGCGTCCCTTATCTTATTCGGAGTTCGTCTAGCACATATTTTATCTGTGGTTAAGGAACAATTCATCTCTAGGATATTCTTCCAGCCCCAATATCTATTTCTGGAAATACCCGCATGCTCAAGAAAATACTGTTGGGTGACCAACCCTTCAAGTCCTTCAACCACCTCCACAAACTTTTCCTTGTTTTCGCCTAACATCCGTGTAAAGCTCTTGACACCCATGGCGTCTTTTACAAAGCTCACGAAGGTCATATAGGAGTCTATGGCATGCTTACTACGTTCCAATTCTGCATCACGTCGCGATAGATATTTAATCACCGTTGGATGCTCTGCTCCATTTTCGAACTGATTAACAAACTTTGAAATGGGTGTTTTTCGCCATTCAGAAAGCGTTGCTCTCGGAATTTTTCGAATGTCACTTTTTGAAAAGTGCTTTAGCTCCTCACCGCAACAAACGGCAAATTTGAGCTCTAATGGATACTTTGAATTACCATGCATCATATTTAGAATTTAAAAGTTCAAATTCAAACATGAAGGCCCGCTACCGAAAGGCAAAATGTTCGGTATTTACCGAACACACGTTTGGAATCACGTGTAATTCCAACACATATAAGGTTCATTCAACACCTAATAATTGGTAAAAACCAAGTGTTCGGTAAATAATTAACCAACCAAAAAATTGCACATAAAATCGTTAAGCCCTATGTTTATAAGGCTTTGAGAGAAGGACTAAAAACTCATGACAACGGTAAAATACAAAATCTCCGAGGGTTCGATTCCCGCCGACTCCATGGCAAAATCAAAAAACAATTGTCAGAGAAATGTCGTGTAAAGTCAGAAAAACGTACCTTGACACTATCGGACAGTTCATGACAAAACGATGACAAACTCTGATCGTGCAGCATCGTGGACAATCCGTGGCCAAAGTATGACACTAGGCCTTCAAGAAATTCAATCTCAGCATATTGGAGCATAGGGTGCGGGCCCCGCCGACTCCACCTCGCACAACCACCCAAGTGGCAGAGCCTACCCATAAGGTTAAACGACAGAAGAAGAGATAACGGTGTTGCTACAACCATTATAAATAGTTATAACAACAAATATCCAGATAGTGCACTTTGCTGGTCTCCTGATGTTACAAAATTCCCTAACCACAATTCCTTTATTCGTGAAGATACCGAAAACATTGGGATGATGGAATTACACGTGATTCCAAACGTATGTTCGGAATATTCCGAACATAAATTTTTACCAATACTAGTTTGAAATTACTTGATTGCGTGTTTTGATTGAATGAATAATTCAGTGATTCGGATAGGTTTGTGACATAAAAAACCGGATCCAAAATTGGACCCGGCTTCTTGTAATTCTAGTAGTAGGAATTCTACTTCCCGTCCTCGTTGATTAACACTGGTGCATTACCGTCTGTAATAATGAGCTTCGCATTCGGTGAAGAACTCAGCTTTTCTAAGACTTCCAACGATCTCCATTTGATGATCTCGTCTGACAAGCCCTCTGCCAATACCTGCTGTGCGTCTCTTACACCCTGCGCTTCAATCTTCTTACGCTGTGCTTCTAAACGCTCTTGTTGCAGTTCAAACTCCATACGTTGTGCAATCTGCTCTGCCTCAAGCTTACTTTCAATAGCCTCGTAGAGTCCAGGTGGCAATGAAATAGATTTCATCAGAACACTTTCAATCACAAAGCCTCGGTCTGTAAGGAGACTGTCCATGTGGGATTTAATGGCATCCTCAATGACCGCGCGCTGTCCGCTATGCATGTCTTTGGCCATGTAACGTGAACATACATCTGCGGCTGCAGATCTAAACACAGAAAGGATCATGACGTCCTCGTAGCGCTCCCCTACGGTTTGGATAACGTTTGGAGCTTGGCTCGACTGGATGTGGTATAGAATAGAGATTTCTGCAAGTACGTTCAAGCCCTCTTTCGAAGGAAGGTTTAAGCGAACCTCAAGATTCACCGTTCTGGTAGGCACTACTACCACTCTAGTAATGAGAGGGTTCACGGTCATGAGGCCAGGTTGATAGGCCTTCGGCTTTAGTTTCCCTAAGGTTGATTTTACCCCGACATAACCCGGATCGACAATAACACAAGAAGAAAGAAAAGCAAGAGCTAATACTGCAAATAATCGTTTCATATGTTTGATTTTAAATTGGTTAGGATAAACTTAATGCAAATGTTACGCCAATGAACATATAGCAATTTATTTTCTTTTTTATTTCTGCAACATTGTTGCAATTTGTAAAGATTGCACTAACTTCACCAAAAATATTTATCTAATGAAATTTGCAAAACTTTTACCCTTAGCACTAGTGTCTGTGGCACTATTCTCATGTGAGCCAAACGATCCTGGTCACGACCATGAAGAAGAGTTGATCACTACTCTAAACGTAGATTTAGAAGCAGGCGGCTCAACAGTTACCTTAAACTTCCAAGATGTAGACGGCGACGGTGGCGATGCGCCAATAATTACTGTAGATAAATTGGCTGCAAATACAACTTACGCGGGTTCAATTACTTTGTTTAACGAAAGTGAAGTCCCAGCAGAGGAATTGACTGCTGAGATTTTTGACGAAGCTGAAGATCACCAGTTCTTCTTTGCGTCTACAGGTGCTTCTATGTTCGCATACGCAGATCAGGACAACGACGGTAACCCAGTTGGTTTATCTTTCGAGTTGACCACCGGCGATGCTGGAATGGAGAGCTACACGATTACTTTGCGTCACGAGCCAGCGAAAACTGCAACTGGTGTGAGCGGTGGCGACATCACCAACGCAGGTGGTGAAACTGATATTGAGGTACTATTTGACGTAACTGTTGAATAAACTTCGACTTATATTGTTCCTCTTCTTTGGGTGGTCGCTTCAAGTGGCCGCCCAAAGTTGTTTATTGACCTTAGAAGGGACGGTCAGAGATGCGCACGACCAAAGTCCAATGGAGGACGTGAGCATTTACATTACTGAAGTTGGTGCAGAACAATGGACGGATGCTCGTGGTAAATTCTCTTTTAAAAACCTCTGCCCCGGCACCTACCATGCCCTAGTGCAACACATCGGCTGCCCCTCAGAGCGAATTTTGATTGAACTTTACGCCGATACCACCCTCTCTTTAACCTTAGAGCACCACGAAAACATGCTCCACGAGGTGGATGTGCACGATGAGCACGAGCAAGCCATCAATGAGCAGCGCTTGGGCGTACTTACTTTAGACAACAGCGCAGCGAAGTCACTTGCTGCTTCAGTGAGTGGTTTGGCAGGTGTAAGTATGCTTGGTAATGGCGCGGATATTGGATTGCCTGTAGTACACGGATTGTCGGGCAATAGACTTACCCTTGTAAACAATGGTGTCGTTCATACCGGCCAGCAATGGGGGGCGGATCACAGCCCAGAGATTGATTTGAATAGCGCGAGCGAGGCGAGCGTAGGTAGTGGTGCTGCTGCGATGCGTTATCCAGGCACCCACATGGGCGGGATTGTGATTTTAAAATCG
>DJCX01000139.1:0-457 GCA_002430755.1 Flavobacteriales bacterium UBA5939
ATTCGCTGTAACTCCGTTCAACTTCACAGCCATTGCTGGAAACCTTCCAGCAACACCCGCACTTATGGGGAATACTGTGGTATGGAAACCTGCAGACAGCCAAATTTTCTCTGCCAACGTTGTGATGGAAATTTTTAAAGAGGCTGGTTTACCGGACGGTGTTATCAACCTCATCTACGTAGACGGACCTGTCGCGGGAGATTACATCTTCAGCCACAGAGACTTCGCTGGTCTGCACTTCACAGGATCTACAGCGGTCTTCCAGCACTTATGGAAGACCATTGGAACGAACATTGACAAATACCGTGCGTATCCACGTATCGTAGGTGAAACTGGCGGTAAAGACTTTGTAGTGGCACATCCGTCGGCACCGGCGCAGCAAGTGGTTACGGCGCTCTCGCGTGGTGCTTTTGAATTCCAAGGTCAAAAATGTTCAGCTGCTTCTCGTGCTTACATA
>DJCX01000139.1:755-12305 GCA_002430755.1 Flavobacteriales bacterium UBA5939
CTTCAAGTATGTGGCCTGCAGTTAAAGAAGGATTGCTTGCAGACCTTGCAACTTTCAAAATGGGTTCACCTGAAGATATGGGCAACTTCATCAATGCAGTCATTGACGAGCGTGCCTTTGATAAAATTGCTTCGTACATCGACTTCGTCAAGGAACAAGACGATGCGGAAATCATTGCAGGTGGTGGATACGATAAGAGCGTAGGTTACTTTGTAGAGCCTACAGTAGTAGTCACTTCAAATCCTAAGTTCCGCACCATGGTAGAAGAAATCTTCGGCCCTGTGCTTACTATCTACGTTTACGAAGATGCGGATTGGGCTGCAACCCTCGAACTAGTGGACAACACCTCTGATTACGCCTTAACTGGGGCAATTTACTCTGCCGATCGCTATGCGGCTATTGATGCTGCAAATGCGCTTGAAAATGCTGCCGGTAATTTCTACATCAACGACAAGCCAACAGGCGCAGTCGTAGGCCAGCAACCGTTTGGTGGAAGCCGTGGCTCGGGAACAAACGATAAGGCCGGTTCTTACATGAACCTACTTCGTTGGGTGAACGCTCGCACGATTAAGGAGTGCTTGGTTCCTCCAACGGATTACCGTTACCCATTCTTGGGATAATACAGAGATTGAAAAATAAAAAGGGCGCCAGATGGGCGCCCTTTTTTATTGGTCTTAATTGACTTTGTAATTGAATCGAATCGCGTACAATAAGACGGGCATTCGAGCACCAAAATTGTACCCCAACTTCCAAGCCGTCTCACCGTAAAAATCTGAATTTGGACCTACCCAGTTTCTTGTTCTCCCGCGTTCTGCGGCCAATATCATGTCTATGCGCGATGCGTCTTGCAATGGCGTGAGTAAAACCACTTCACCAAGATCGTCGTAATAGTATCCATCCGTGAACTTATAATTAGTAAACCCGGCGTTCATAGTCAATCCAAAGTATGTTTCTCGGTTGGCATTCCACATGGTGGGATTTTGCCAATACCAGCGACGTCCAAATTCGAAACGCCCGTAGTTCTGCGTCTCAACATACAAATTGAAATTGTAGTTCGCACTTTCTACGCTGTTACTCCCTCTGAGGAATCCATGAGTATATAAAAGCCAACCTGAGCGCTGTGTGCGGTATTCTACACCCGCATCGAAATAGCCGAAAGGCAGTGTTAGTGGATTCGCCTTAACGACCAATGAAGGAACATTGGGCTTGAAACGATCAACAATTTGTACGCCCGGTTGTACCAATCGCTGTGCATTTATCGACAGGGTGCAAATAAGACCTGCCATTAACAAGCTGTATCTGAGCAATGATTTCTTATTCATAATCAACAACTTAAGATTTAACTTTTGGTGCATGGAATCCTTGAACCTCTTTTCTTGTGAGGTAGACCACCTTCTTTGTTTCAAAGAACTCGTCCGAGAAGAATTGGTTCAAATGGGTGAGCTGTGCCTTCAGCGGTCCCAGCTCCTCTGCCAAATCTCCCCCTTTCAAATACAACAAGCCGTTTGGACGCTTATCGTCAAAGTTTTTCTTGGCCAATTTTCCTTTGATCCATGGTATAAAGCGTTGCATATGAGTCACCGCACGAGAGACTACAAAGTCATATTGGTACTTCAATTCCTCAGCGCGAACATGCGAGCCTTCCACATTCTCCAATCCAAGCGCCTCTGCGACCGCATTGACAACTTTGATCTTCTTACCAATAGAATCGACCAAATGAAATTCCGTTTCAGGAAAAAGAATGGCCAATGGAATGCCGGGAAAACCACCGCCTGTACCTACATCAAGTACTACCTGGCCTGGCAAGAAATCATAGACCTTCGCTATGCCTAAACTATGCAAGACGTGCTTGAGGTAAAAGGACTCCATGTCCTTGCGACTAATGACATTGATCTTAGCATTCCATTCTTCATAAAGAGGCCCAAGACGCTCAAATTGCTCCTTCTGTTTCGGGGTCAATTCTGGAAAGTGCTCGAAAATAAGTTCAGCTGTATACATGTGGCAAAGATATGCCCAGCAGTTGGTACTTTTGTGCCCAATGAAATTCCAACTCGAACATACCGATCCAAAGAGTTCCGCACGTGCAGGAACCATCACCACAGATCACGGTCAAATACAAACGCCCATCTTCATGCCCGTAGGAACTGCGGGTACCGTGAAGGGTGTACATACCAAAGACCTGAAAGAGGATACCAAAGCCCAAATCATCTTGGGCAATACCTACCACCTGTTTTTACGTCCAGGTACGGGCATATTGAAAGACGCCGGCGGTCTGCACAAGTTCAACGGTTGGGATCGACCTATTCTCACGGACAGCGGTGGCTATCAAGTCTACAGTCTTGCCAACCAACGCAAAATCACTGAGGAAGGTGCTACGTTTGCTTCGCACATTGACGGCACAAAACACCTGTTCACTCCTGAACGAGTTATGGACATCCAACGTGAGATTGGTGCAGATATCATCATGGCCTTCGATGAATGTCCACCTTATCCAAGCACTTACGAGTACGCTGAAAAGTCCATGCACATGACCCACCGTTGGCTCGACCGATGCTTTGACCGCTTGGACCAAGTGGAACCCCTGTATGGCTATAATCAAACGCTATTTCCAATTATCCAAGGCTCCACATACGAGGACCTCAGAAATGAATCGGCAGAATATATCGCAAGTAAAAATGCAGATGGTAATGCCATTGGGGGCCTAAGTGTTGGTGAGCCTGCTGAAGAAATGTATAAACATGCTGCCGGTGCATGCGCCATCTTGCCAAAAGATAAACCGCGGTACCTCATGGGTGTGGGAACGCCGGCAAACATCTTGGAAAACATCAGTCTGGGGGTAGATATGTTTGACTGTGTAATGCCTACGCGCAATGGACGTAATGGACAAATATTTACCAGCGAGGGCATCGTAAACATCCGCAATAAAAAATGGGAAAATGTACACGAGCCTCTTGACCCGAACGGAACAAGCTTCGTGGACGGCCAATATAGCAAGGCATACGTGCGCCATCTCATACATAGTAAGGAAAGTCTTGGCGCTCAAATTGCCTCCATGCACAACATCCGCTTTTATCTATGGTTGGTAGAACAGGCGCGCGCACATATCATCGCCGGTGATTTTGCAAGCTGGAAAAACGAGATGGTTCCGAAATTAGAGCGTAGATTGTAGTTGTGAACAAGTTGGATTGGTACATACTGCGCAAATTCATGGGCAGCTTCTTTTTGACCATGATTTTAATCTTGGCGATTGCTATCGTTTTCGACATCAGCGAAAAGATCGATGATTTCCAAAATGGTGCGACCATGAATGAAATTGTCTTTGACTACTACATCAACTTCGTCGCTTTTTACGGCAACCTATTCAGCGCACTCATCCTCTTTATATCTACGATCTGGTTCACCTCGAGAATAGCCTCAAACACAGAAGTAGTGGCTATCCTCACTTCAGGTACCAGCTTTAATAGGCTCCTTCGTCCCTACTTTATCGGTGCTACCATCATCTGTATACTATCCTTGACATTGAATCACTTGTTGGTACCTCAAACCAACATCAAGCGGATTGCCTTCGAGGAGAAGTACATCACAGGGGTGAATCGTCCCATCAACCAAAAGGTACACAGGCAGGTGCTACCTGGCCATTATGTATACTTCGAAACCTTCTCAGGCCTTCGCCAAAGCGGGTACCAATTCACCTATGAAACCTTCGACGATCACCGACTCATATCCAAACTGAGTGCTGATTTCGTTCGTTTAGATACAGCAACTGGTGCTTGGCGCTTAGACAACTACCGCCTTAGAACCGTAGACAGCCTTGGCAATGAGTTCATCGCATCAGGCAGACGATTAGACACGGTTCTTCAGTTCACCTCGGAACAAATTGCCCCTAAGTTGAGCTCCATAGCCACCATGAATTCAAAAGAACTCAGCGCCTTTATTGCCCAAGAAGAAATCACTGGGAACGAAAACATTGCTTCCTATCAAATGGAGATGCAGCGTCGTTCCTCCTACCCACTTAGCTCTTATGTATTTGTACTGCTCGCCGTATCCTTGGCAAGCCAGAAGAAACGCGGAGGACTTGGTATTAATATTGCCATCGGATTGGTTATTTGTGCGGTCTATGTTTTCGCAATGCAAATCTCACAGACCTTTGCAACGACTGGAGTTCTTTCGTCTGATAAGTGGCTGGGACAAGCACTAATGTGGGTGCGCATTCAACCTGCAGAATTTGCGATCTGGTTACCAAACTTATTGTTCGCAATCATCGCTGTGTGGCGGTACAACAAAGCGCCGAAATAAGATGAATTCATATACCAAGGATCAACTCAATCTACACTTCATTGTGTTCATCTGGGGCTTCACCGCCATCCTCGGTAAGTTCATTAGTATCGATGCTTTAGCATTGGTTTACAATCGTACAGCAGTCACTTCATTGGCCATTGGAATATACCTCCTAGTATTAAAAAGAGGCTTTAAGGCCAATTCAAAGGACCTTCTCTTCATGTGGCTTTGCGGTGTACTTATAGCAGTGCACTGGATCACCTTTTTCGGAGCCATCAAGATTTCAAACGTCAGCATCACACTCGCAGGTGTTTCTACCGGGGCCCTCTGGTCATCGTTGCTAAGTCCGATTTTATCCAAAACAAAGTTCGATCCCATAGAACTTTTGCTCGGACTCCTAGTCATCTTGGGAATAGGTATAGTTTTTTACGAAGAACCCAATACGGCTGATATTCGATACTTATCCTATTTCGGTTTAGAGTTGACCAATTTTCAATTGGGACTCATCATCGCTCTTTTCAGCTCGATGCTCAGTGCCTCTTTTAGCATACTCAACAAGCAACTTGTCACCCGTTATCCCAAACCCGTCCAAGTCACTTTCTGGGAGCTCACTTTTGCCTTCCTTTCTATAGTCATCTACTCGCTCGTGGTCGGTGATAATCCTATGAACCTGTGGGCAACACAAAATTCTGATTGGATCTACATTGCCATCCTCTCACTTGCATGTACCGCCTATCCATTCATTAAAAGTGTCGAATTGCTAAAGCGCCTGTCGCCCTTCAGTGTAATGCTCGCGATTAATCTTGAACCGGTCTACGGTATTCTCTTAGCGGCATTATTTTTCGGGGCTTCTGAAAGCATGTCTCCCCAATTTTACATCGGGGTATTTATCATATTAGGAACCGTTATCGCCAACGGGATTATAAAAGCACGCAAAAGAAAAGGCTAAAGCAATTTGTTTTGGTATTTTGCGAGCTGTGAAAACACATGAAACATGGAATATCTTTCTTTCGAAAAACCTATCGAAGAGCTTGAAATTCAACTAAATAAAGCTCTTGAACTAGCAGATGAAACGGGCGTTGATATGGCAAAAACCATAGACGACATCCGCAAAAAGCTAGCGGATAAGAAAAAAGAAATCTACGGGAACTTAAGCGCTTGGGAGCGAGTTCAACTCTCTCGTCACCCACAGCGTCCATATACACAGGCGTACATCGAAGCGCTAACCGAAGGCAATTTTATCGAATTACACGGCGATCGCGGTGTGAAAGACGATAAAGCCATGATCGGCGGTTGGGGTAAGATAGGCGACCAAACTTACATGTTCATTGGCCAACAAAAAGGGGTGAACACCAAAATGCGTCAGTACCGCAACTTTGGTATGGCGAATCCTGAAGGGTACCGCAAAGCACTTCGATTGATGAAACAAGCTGAAAAGTTTGGCAGACCTATCGTAACTTTAATCGATACACCTGGAGCTTTCCCTGGTTTGGAAGCTGAGGAACGTGGACAAGGCGAAGCCATTGCTAAGAACATCATGGAGATGTCTCGTCTTAAAGTTCCTGTGATTTGTATCATCATTGGCGAAGGGGCATCAGGAGGTGCTATCGGCATTGGTGTTGGCGATAAAGTATTAATGCTTGAGAACACCTGGTATTCAGTAATTTCTCCTGAAAGCTGTTCTTCAATTCTTTGGAGGTCTTGGGACCACAAAGAGAAAGCAGCAGAAGCCTTAAAACTGACGGCCACAGACATGAAGAAAAATGGATTAATCGACGGCATCATCAAAGAGCCTTTAGGCGGTGCACATGCACATCCAGAATTGATCTTTGAAGAAGTTAAAAAGGCAATCATTAAGCACACCAAAGCATTGAGCAAGTTGAGCCCTGAAGAACGCGTAGAACAGCGCATGGAAAAGTTCTTTAATATGGGTGTATACGCTGAATAATAATTATGGAAGATCCGCAATACAGCAATCAAGCGCCAAGAAATCTTGGACAGACTACCAACCTGACTGCAGGTGGCCGAGTACCGCCACAAGCAGTTGATTTGGAAGAGGCTGTATTGGGTGCACTTCTCATTGATAAAAATGCGTTAGCCAAGGTTATTGACATCTTGCACCCTGAGGCATTCTACAAAGACCAACACAAGAATATTTACAAGTCCATCACCATCCTATTTGGTGATAACCAACCTGTAGATATTCTCACCGTTGCAGCGGAACTACGGAAAGAAGGCATCATCAAAAAAGCAGGAGGTGAGTCGTACCTCGCACAGCTCAGCCAAAAAGTTAGTTCTGGTGCGCACATTGAGTACCACGCTCGAATCATTCTTCAAAAACACATTCAACGCGAGTTGGTACGTATTTCTTCAGAGATTATCGAGAGTGCTTTTGATGAGACCACCGATGTCTTAGAACTGTTGGACAATGCCGAGCAAAAGCTATTCGAAGTTGCCCAAGGGAACTTGAAAAGAAATTACGAAAGCGCGGAAGACCTCATTCGTCAAGCCATCGATAAGATTGAGAATATCTCTAAGCAAGAAGGACTTTCGGGTGTTCCGTCAGGTTTTGCTGCATTAGACCGTGTTACCTCGGGTTGGCAACCTTCAGATTTGATCATTCTCGCCGCTCGTCCAGGTATGGGTAAGACTGCATTTGTACTATCCATGGCTAGGAATATGGCAGTAGAGCACCAGAAGAAGGTCGCAGTATTCTCGCTTGAGATGTCATCTGTTCAGCTGATTACTAGGATCATATCTTCCGAAACTGGACTAAGCTCTGAGAAGCTCCGTAAGGGTGATTTGACCGATAGAGAATGGAACAACCTTACTTCAGGCGTAAAAGACTTGGAAAAAGCCAACCTCTTCATTGACGACACACCGGCACTCTCTGTGTTCGACCTTCGTGCGAAGGTTCGTCGTCTCGCCAGCACACAAGGTCTAGATTTAATTATCATTGATTACCTGCAGTTGATGACCGTAGGAGGGTCGAAGACCCAAGGAAACCGTGAGCAAGAGATCTCAACCATTTCTCGTTCATTAAAGTCTATCGCGAAAGAACTCAATGTGCCTGTAATTGCACTTTCACAGCTTTCACGTGCCGTTGAAACACGTTCAACTTCAAAGCGTCCACAGCTTAGTGACCTTCGTGAATCAGGTGCAATTGAGCAGGATGCTGATATCGTTAGCTTCATCTACCGACCCCAATACTACGGCATTGAAGAATGGGAAGATGGAGACCCTTCAGAAAACCAAGCCGAAATTATCATTGCAAAACACCGTAATGGTTCTTTGGAAGATGTTCGACTTCGTTTCATCGGAGAACTTGCCAAATTCGCAGACCTTGATCAAGGGTCAACTATGATGATGGAAAGTAAAATGAACGAAGGTGGCGGAGGAAACTACGGCGGAGGGTTTAATCCTTCTAACGATGGGTACGATAATCTTCCTACACCAGGTCTTGACGGAGGCGATGTACCGTTCTAAACACGCCATATTCACACTATTCTTTTCGCTATTCTTTAGCGCTGCAAAGGGCCAGATGCTCATTCCTATGGATTACGAAGGGCAGAGCGACCACTTGAAAGCCTATGGTTTGGTTTACGAGGCTATAGCTTCTGGTTACGATTGCCATTGGTTGCTCAATTACAGAGGTGGGTCCTTTGCCATCCTTGATGGAGATCAAAACATCATTGAAAAAGCCCTGCGCAAGGGCATATCCTACGAAAACACTAGTGCCCAGGCACTGCTAAACCTAATGGCTGAACTCAAAAGCCCAAGCACGAATACCAACAGTATTGCACTTGAAAGGGTGCCCAAGATTGCTGTGTATTCTCCAGCGGGCAAACAACCTTGGGACGATGCGGTTACGCTCGTACTTACCTATGCGGAAATTCCATTTGTCACCATATACGATGAGGAAATACTCAATGGACAGCTCGAAGAATATGAATGGCTCCACCTCCACCATGAAGACTTTACAGGGCAATACGGTAAATTCTATGGAGCGTACAGAGATGCCGCTTGGTACATCAATCAAAAGGCGCAGTTCGAAGCAGATGCACGTGCGTTGGGCTATTCTAAAGTAAGCCAAGTCAAAGGTGCTGTGGCAAAAACCATTTCATCGTACGTCAATAATGGTGGCTTTCTCTTCGCAATGTGTTCAGCAACCGATTCCTATGATATCGCCTTAGCTGCAGAGGGTGTAGACATTTGTGAGAGTATGTTTGACGGAGACCCCTCTGCTCCAGGGGCAGCCCTTCAGTTAGACCATTCAAAGTGCTTTGCCTTTGAAAATTTTAGATTGGAGACCAACCCCCTTCGCTACGAGTATTCATCCATTGACATCACCGAGAAACGGGTGCGTAAATTGAAAGAAAACCAAGACTACTTCGAACTGTTTGATTTTTCGGCGAAATATGACGTAGTACCCACCATCTTGGTTCAGAACCACACTTCGCTTGTCAAAAGCTTTTATGGACAAACCACTGCCTATAGCCCAGAAACTCTTAAGCCGTCTACTACTGTATTGGGTTCAAATAAGGTGGATAAGGCCGCTCGATACATACACGGCACCTTCGGGGAAGGATATTGGACGTTTTACGGCGGCCACGATCCAGAGGATTACCAACACCGCGTGGGCGATGAGCCTACCGATCTAATGAATCACCCCAATAGCGCAGGTTATCGATTAATTCTAAACAACATTCTTTTCCCTGCCGCGAAGAAACCGCCACAGAAGACCTAGTTAAATAGCGTCCAGCGAGCACTCAGCTGGACCCAACGGTCCGTCCTCGGTGTTGCACCGAATGCATAGTAAGTGTAATCTGTTAATCCTTCGAGGGCATTGACTACTCGTACCCCGGCTATGAAATTCGCTATTCGCGCTTCAAAAAAGGCGGTAGCCCAAGGGTAACTACCGGCTAAATGATCGGTCTGCATCGCCCAGATAGGCACACCCACTAAATACGTCGGCGTATAGAAAGCGTCCTCAATACTCACATTAACCCCCGCCTTCAACTCAAACCTTGTTCCGATACTCGTTTTATAATTCACCTCTGTGAATCCACCCCAATTCGGTGTAGCGAATCCACCGTTTGAAGATTTATAAGCGCCATATCCTTGAACACTCAAGTTCAGGCCTTTCCTATCACTGTTTATTCCGACCTGTGCCCTAGTGTAGGTGCCGTCCCAAGTTGCTAATTCATCGAAAGATTCTAGGTAACGCATTCCGTTTATTTGTGCACCGTAAAGGAGCAACTCCTTTTTCCAGCGTTCCCCTTGCTTCCAATCTAACCTTGCCTCATTCTTGAAGTAAGAAACCTCGATATCCCTAAAATCATATGAATACCCATAAAGTTCTTCGAATCGGTACATCTGAGGTTGGTACAGGAGATTAACTCCAACAGAAAAATCACCAGGGAGCTTAGCGATAGTAACCTTATTACGCAGATCATAACCACCGGCATTGAAACCCAGAAGATGTACGGCATAAGTTCCTCTAAAAGAAATTACCTTATCGCGGTCTAGAGCTAAAGTTCCTTGAGCTCTAACATAAGGCTGTAGCCTATTATCAAAAGCCTCTGTAGCCGCGCTGCTATCCGTTCTAAAAGCATCCCAGCCACCTGAATTACTGACTAAGTTCTCTATACCGGCATGGGCTTGTAGAGCGTAGTACGCTCTGGTAGCTGACAATGCTCCTAAAATTTTGTCGTGTTGCAGAACGACCTCTGCACTGGTCAGTCGTAAAGAATCATTGTAGTAAAGCGATCTACTATCTAATTCTGGTTCGACATTAGTACTGTCCCAAAAATATTCGGTCTGTTGTAAATCATTTTGGACTGCCCAAGCCTCACTTTTAAGCTGCGCTTTTAAAGTGATGTCCTTAAGGTGACGATAGTACATGAAACTTAAGCGTTCTTCATACAATTCACCACGGTTGTTGTCTACGCTAAAGTTTCTACGTAGGGTGGGCACATTACTCTCAAAGAAATCTGGAGAATTCAACCCGCCGTGCTGACCACTCCTTGCATTAAAGAAACTAAATTCAAAACCATGCAACGGTAAGGTTCGTTTACCGTCCTTGTAAACTCCGTCCTGACGCATTTTGATATTCAGCTCATGTCCGTCAGTTCCTTCATTACGGTATAATCCCAGCGCATTCGATCGTAAATAATCGACCCATAATTGTTTAGCAGAGTCTACCGGGGACATAGTCTTTAAACCAAAGAGCTGGCCTCCACCGATACCTGTAAGTAGGGTTAGATCGGTTTTTGGAGAACTTGCACTGTGATAATTCGGCATCGTTAGGTAAGATCTCGAAAACTGATGCCAACCGTTTAGTGCTGGAGATAGGTATGGATTTAATGCATCGTACTGTAAACCTCCTATGGCAGAATTTTCTCGTACCGTCCACTCCCAAGGGTTCGTCCTCCAAATTTCAGATTCAACCTTGTCATTCATCAAAAGCACAAGGCTATCTTCAGGATCTGTACCAAAGCTTTCAAAATACCCTTGTTTATAGACCACTGTTCTTAAACCTATATGTCTAAACGTGGATAGTTCAAGATCTGTAGAGTCCTGATCTTGATATACACTTACCATGTTAGTAGTTATGTCGCTTAAGTCTCTATAAGTACTCGTATCAGTTTGCCCTAAAACGCAAAGAGAGATAGATAAGAATATAGATGTCAATAAGAAGGGCCTCATACAGGCGTAAACTTAATCAATAATGCTGCAATAACGCGTAAATGCTGAGTTTAGCGCATAAAAAAAGCCCAACCTAGTAAACTAGATTGGGCTCGAAAAATGGCGGCGACCTACTCTCCCGGAAATACCAGTACCATCGGCGCTAATGTGCTTAACTTCTCTGTTCGGAATGGGAAGAGGTGATCCACACTGCGATAACCACCATAAACTTTAAATAAGTTTAATGTGCTAACACATTGGTATATGAACATATAGAGCTCTCGTCTTAGAAAGCCACGGGTAATTAGTACTTCTCAGCTATGACATTACTGCCTTTACACTTGAAGCCTATCAACGTCCTAATCTCGAACGACCCTTAAGGGAAATCTCATCTTGAGGTGGGCTTCGCACTTATATGCTTTCAGTGCTTATCCCAACCAGCCGTAGCTACCCTGCGGTGCATCTGGCGATACAACAGGTACACTAGAGGGCTGTCCAACTCGGTCCTCTCGTACTAAAGTCAGCTCCTCTCAAATTTCCAACGCCCACAGCAGATAGGGACCGAACTGTCTCGCGACGTTCTGA
>DJCX01000013.1 GCA_002430755.1 Flavobacteriales bacterium UBA5939
GTTTTGTAAGTTGATCACCCCACCTATGAGTACCTTGACTGATGAGGCTCGAAAAAGATTGCGTGCGCTCGAGCAGTTCACTGATCTGGGTTCTGGGTTCAAGATTGCCATGAAAGACCTAGAGATTCGCGGAGCCGGCGACATGCTGGGCGGCGAACAGAGTGGATTTATCACGGATATGGGCTTTGATACCTATCAGAAAATTTTGGCGGAGGCTGTAAAGGAATTGAAAGAGAACGAATTCAAAGACCTTTACGAGAAAGAGAACAAAGACAAGGGATCCGATTTTGTAGACGAAGTCCAGATTGATACGGACATGGAATTATTGATCCCGGACAACTACGTGAACAACATCGAAGAGCGTCTGAAGCTATATCAGCGATTGGGTGAACTCACAGAGGAGGAAGATCTGCAGTTCTTTGAAATGGAATTGGAAGACCGATTCGGCCCTATCCCACCGTCTGTGGCAGCATTGCTCTATTCGGTACGCATCAAGTGGCTGGCCAAGCATATTGGCTTCCAGAAGCTCATCATCAAGATGGGTAAGTTTATCGGACACTTTGCTGCCGAGAACAACAGCGAGTATTACCAGCTGCCTATTTTCTCTGCTATCCTAGGCTATTTGCAGCGCAACCCACGCAAGGTTCAAGTGAAACAAAAGGGAGAGAAACTCACCTTTGTCGCACAGAATATTATCGAATTACAAGACGTTCATCAGATGTTGAGTAGCATCGTTGAATTGGAAAAACCTGTAGAAGCATAATGAAGGTTCAAGACTTTATAGATTCAAGATTGGCAGAATTGGCCAATTATAAAAAGCAATTCGAAACTGCCTTTTACTTCCTTGAAGAAGACGAGTTGTTTTTCATCCCCGAGGGCGAAAAGTGGTCCGCCATTGAGTGCATTGAGCACATCAACAATGTGAATGAAGGCTATTTACCGCAGCTCACCAAGGTCTGTCAGGCCGAAGAAGCTACTCAGAGTGAAGAACTCACACTTAGTTGGTTTCAGAAAAAAGCGCGCGGATGGATGTCACCATTGAGCAAACCTGAGGCACGAAAAATTCGCGCACCAAAGAAGCTACAACCGCGACGCATTCAAAATCCAGAGCTCAAGCTGAGTGCTCAGAAAGTAATGGAGAACTTTATTTCTGACCTCAGCCAGATAGAGAAGATCTTGCGCATCATTCCGCACAGCCCTGAGCTTAGAAACACCAAGGTGATGAGCGCTGCTCCTCCAATCAAAGTCAAAACGTTGACTGGCTTAGAAATGATGGTGCCGCATATCGGTCGTCATTTGGAACAAGCCGAGCGCATTTTGAATGGCGGACGATTGGCCAAAGAAGCACAGGTCGAGAATCCTGACCTGATCTTCCCTACACGCGAAGCGGAGAAAGAGTAAGGGTCAATTCAGCTGAAAAGACAGGATAAAAACCATAAAAAAACCCCTGCGGCCGTTGGCCGCGGGGGTTTTACTTGAATTATTTTTCCGTTGACTACATCACCTTAATCCAGAGCTTGCCGTTGTACTGACCATTAAAGCCTGTATTGCGCGCTTGGTTTGCAGCATTGTAGTTATTGAATTTCAATAGGAATACGTAGTACATGTTGTTGTTCGGATCTTGGAAGATGTCTGAACCTACACCCTGAGCACGAAGCTTGTTCTGTAGTTTCACAGCATTGTTTCTTGATCCAAAAACACCTGCAGTCACATAATACCCTTGTGAACCTGGCTGAACATTTCCAGCGTATTGGTTCGGGTTGTAACCTGTGATGTTAGAATTCACAGCACCTCCACCTTGTGGGGTCTGTGGATACATATTGCCACCGGCACCAGAATTAGGATCAAATCCGCCATTACCTGAAGCACCACCGTTGTTCATTCCACCGCCTGCAGCTCCATTAGCCGCAGCTTCATTGGCAGCATCAGCAGCAGCTTGAGCGGCAGCTTCACTTAGCTCGCCTTTCATTGCTTCCTTCTCTGCATCAAATAGCGATTTCTGTTGGTCAGTGATCTCGTCTTTAAACTCATCCAAGCGATCGTTTAGCAGGTCCTCTAGGTCCCCAGATTGACGACGCTGACGGTCCTTCAATTTCTTGATTTCATTTTCTAGACGCTTGTCCTTCTTGCTCTCACCAAAGGTGTAACGTAACATGAACTCGTGCGAATTACCCAAGGCAAAACCATAAGTGTTGAGCGAGAAGTCATAGGCATAACCTAGACTGATGTTTTCTGTAACGTGTACACCGGCATTACCTGTAACTGCATAAGATGAACGGTATGCTGCACCCACGTAGAAGTACTCCTTGTGGTTAAACATCAAACCGGCATCTACCTGAGGGATGGTTATTTCATTGGCACGAACGGTTACAAATGGACTCAAGGTCATCAACCCTTTCTGAAGTTGTACATCGTAGGCCGTATTCACCACATAGTGACGCATGTAATGGTACTGATAAGGACTGTTGAAGTTATCACCGAAGTCCACCTTTGGGGCCAAAATGTTTGGTACTGCTGCACCAATATTAAAATCGCCAAACTTCAAATTGAAACCGAAGTTCAAATCAAATTTTGAACTGTTCAGTTGGCTGTACAATACAGGGTCCAATTCATCCGGCACGCGAATGCCCGCTACATTAATGTTGTTGTTTACATATCCAGCACCCAGACCAAGACTTAGACTGTTCTTGTCTGTGAACTTGACATGCCAAGCGTAAGAACCGTAGAATCCAGAACGGCTTACGATATCTGTGTTGTCACTAAAGGCATAGCCGCTGTATCCAAATTTCAAATCATTCTGGTTGCCGTTAAACGCCATGAATTGCGTTTCAGGAGCTCCCTGAATATCCGTCCATTGACGGCGATTAAGAATTGAAATCTCGGTCTTACCCTCAATGCCACTGAAGGCAGGGTTAAACAAGTAGGCCGTATTCAAATAACTTGAAATAAGTGGCAATTGCTGTGCACTGGCAGTTAGACTTCCAACCAACAATGCGAATATTAATAGCTGCTTTCTCATGATTAGAAGTTGTTAAGGATGGTTACTGCAGCCTTGACCCTTATGTTATTCTCAAAGGTTAAGACAAAATAATAAGTTCCGTCTTCCAACTGCGCACCACCGTCGGTGGTTCCGCCCCAAGCATTGTTATACACTTCTTGGTTGTAGACCGGTGTACCCCATCGTGTGTAGACTGTAAACTCACACGCATCGCCGTTCGTCACACCTGTAAGGTCAAGGACATCGTTATTTCCATCGCCGTTCGGCGTGATTACATTCTGAAGATTTCCATAAATATCAGCGATGATCACATTGGTGTCTTGCTCAGTAACAAAAACCTGAACACTTGCAGTATCCGTACAACCGTTGATATCTTCAACTTGAATGAAGTACGTAATAGTATCTACGGATGGGACAGCCATTGTGCTTGAACCAAGCTGGTTGCTGTAGTACGAAGGAGCATCTGCAAACCAGTAGTAGCTAGTACCACCTGTTGAGCTTAGCGTTGTACTCTCTCCTGGGCTGATTACCTGAGGAGATGCTGTGGCAGTTGCTACCAATGTATAATTGTAGATATCCAATGTATCGACCGTTTTACACTGATTTACACCATATGCTTCGATCACATATTGCCCTGGGACACTCAAGAAATTTTGCTTACCAACAAACACGCCGCCGTTCCAGGCGAAGTTCAAGGCGTTACTTTGTAGCGATACCAAAACACTATCGTAGATACAAACTCCTAAAGAGTCACCAGGTAGGATGGAGATGGTTGGGAACGGTACAAAGTTTACTGTGGTTTCATTCGAAATGTAATCACAGCTTTCATTGGTCAATACCAATCGATAATCCGCTGTATCTGCTACGATAGAAGTATCTACCGTTAACCATGGCAGCGTATCGTTGGCTAAGTTTAGCCAGTTTGCACTTCCGGAAGGATAGGCGATCTGCCACTGGTATTCCCAAGAGTCATACAATACTGTGTCGGTCGCTGTAAGAAGTGTTGAATCTGTCAAACATAAAGTCGTTGTCGGCAACGGTTGGCCTGGCCAAGGTTGGTTAACAACTACCGTAGAAGGAACTGTATCAACAATTACCCAAAAAGCGTTTGAAGTGTCTACACAACCACCAGGGACGGAAGTCACCTCCAAATACCATTGGCTGGTGGTATCAACATCAATGGCAGCTGTTGTATCACCCGTGTAGTACCAAACGGTATCACCAAAGATGTCTACACTGTCCGCCTTCAACCAATTGAACTCGTAGCCCAAGATCCCCGGTGAAGGGAAAGCGAAATATTCTAATGTTGCTACAGTGCCCTCACACATGCGGATGGAGTCCATACCTACATAGTTGATTCCTGCACCACCATTGGCGAATACTTCACTACCAGGTTTGTAAGAATTCACAATAGTATCTTCTGAAGTAGCATCACAAAGGTTAGAGCTCACCTCAATACCATAGGTTCCCGAAGCTGTTACAAATAATGTATCGTTGGTTTCACCGGCAATGGCGCCACCACCGCTTAACCATTGGTACGTGTAGCTTTGACCTGTTGGCGCTTGATTCGCTACCAAAAGTGCAGTATCGCCCTCA
The DNA here is from genome assembly GCA_002430755.1 of Flavobacteriales bacterium UBA5939. Classification (GTDB taxonomy): domain Bacteria; phylum Bacteroidota; class Bacteroidia; order Flavobacteriales; family Schleiferiaceae; genus UBA10364. The sequence continues at coordinate 4,595 of DJCX01000013.1, forward strand.
CAGAAAGTGATCTCACCGGCCTTATCGAACCAGTTGTAGGCGGTAATACCTGTTGTCGGGTTTGCGCCAATAATTACGTTCGAAATGGTATCTGAAATCACCACTGGATTTGAACTCACCATTCTGAACTTGTAAACGCCTTGCGGAGTGTTGTCCGGAATCAGGACATCAATCTCATTACCAGTGCTCACACCATAGGCAAGTAATGGGGAGATCGATACGAAAGTACCGTTGAAGCTTCCTGTATTATCGCTCATTTCAACAGAAAACGTGTTGCCCACGTTGAAAGGAGAGGTAATGTCAAAAGCCATAATCAGCGAGTCGCCTTGACACGCTTGAAGACTGATGGTTGGAGTGGTCGTGCTTTGACTAAAAGCGGATAGGCCTCCCAACAAAAAAGTCAATGAGAGTAAAAACTTTCTCATGTAGAATTGTTTTGGGTTCAGTGTTATTGCAATGAATGCTTAACAAAGCTAATTTCGTACTTGTTTAACAATAACCGTGCTACATTTACTCATTAATCAACCTTTTCTATCAACAAACACCCTGCATGAAGCAAGAACTCAGTCAAAGACTCATAAAAGAGCTAAAAAATTTCGATACAATTAGCGGTATTGAACTGCAGAAATCTTTAGTGCAGTGGTTAAACGAAGAGGTATCTCATTACAATTGGACCGGCTTTTACTTCATGAACGATGAGAAGCAGCAACTTGAGATTGGACCTTATGTTGGGGCGTACACAGACCATACTGTCATCCCCTATGGAAGAGGCATCTGCGGCCAAGTCGCGGTGAGCGGTAAAACCTTCGAGGTACCAGATGTTCACGCCCAAGACAATTACCTCGCGTGCAGCCTTGCAACCAAGAGTGAAATTGTTGTGCCCATTTACAAAGGAGATAATCTCATCGGCCAGATAGATATAGATTCACACGAACTGGACCCATTTACCCAAGAGGACCATAATCTATTGGAGGCTGTGGCCAATTTTGTCGCGCAAAGGCTCTAAGCCTGCATGCGTATCGCTTCCACCGGATCTAATCTAGAAGCCATCCATGCTGGAATAAATCCAGAAAGCAATCCAATAATCCCACTCAGACCAAGTCCTACGATAATATTTCTTGTGCTTAAGAAAATGTCGAAATCAAAGGCTTTTGCAGCTGCCAAAGCACCGAGATAAACCAGGAACAATCCAGCAGCCCCTCCCAGCAGACACAAAACGATACTTTCAGTCAAAAACTGAATCAAGACCACGAAGTTTTTTGCACCCAATGCTTTTTGGATACCAATTTCGTTGGTACGTTCACGGACACTCACGAACATTATGTTGGCAATCCCAAAACCGCCTACAAGGATGGAAAACCCACCAATCACGGTACCCACAAGACCTAATACTCCAAACAATCCGTCCAATTGATTGGAAATCAAAGAAGGGTCGTTCAGCGCAAAATTATCGTCCGCACCTGGACGAAGGCGACGAATAGAACGCATCAAACCTGTTAATTCGTCTTTCAATTGAGCCAGCGAAATCCCTTCCTTCGCACTGACCATGATAAGGTTGCCGTCGTTTTTGTCTGTATTCACTACGGTTCGAACGAACTTAAACGGCACAAGGACCATCTTATCGTAGCTCTGTCCGACCAAGCTCTCTCCTACCTTTTCAAAAACACCAATGACTGTTAATTTCTGTCCACGAATAGATATCTGTTCACCCAAGGCGCTTTCGCCTCCTGGAAACAATCCTTCTTCGATGTTGGCTCCGATGATACAATAGGATTTTCCCCCATACATTTCATTTTCCGTGAAATAGCGTCCTTCCTTAAGGTCAAAATCCCAGATCTGATTGTACTCGTA
>DJCX01000026.1 GCA_002430755.1 Flavobacteriales bacterium UBA5939
AAGATGCAGAAGGTGATGGCGACCGTTGCTTGTAGGGTCTTGCTAGCACCGTGCTGTGCCTTATAGGATTCGACCAGTTCGGCGAGGGCCAGCTTCCATCCCGCGGCACTCGAAAGCTCGGTGCCTGGGGTGTCGAAAATCAAATTCAAGATGGGAATCAAGGCCCCTACTGACCCAATGCTAAAGATGACTGTGAGCATGTTGAACACAGCAGCCAACACGACCAACGGCATGTAGGGCTTTAAAAGCGATAAGATGCGAGCGAATGATTTCATAAATGCACTTCGAAGCGAATTTAATTGAATTGGCGCAAATGGTATCTTTGTGGCATGGAAAGTACAAGACAACTTAAGATTGCCAAGCTTCTTCAGAAGGAAATGGCGACTATTCTGCAACAAATGGCCCGCGAAAATTTCCCTGGCACGCTGCTGAGTGTAAGTAAGGTTCGCGTGAGTCCTGATTTAGGGGTAGCGAAAATCTATGTCAGTATTTTTCCAGTGGCGAAGACTAAAGAAGTGGAAGAATTTATCGCACTGAACCAAAGCAAACTTCGTGGTGCATTGGGCCATAGTGTAGGCAACCAGCTTCGAGTTACGCCAGAACTAATGATTTATACCGACGACAGTTTGGAATACGAAGAGAACATCGAACGTCTACTTCGCGGGGAGGGAGAAAGCCCTATTAAATAAGACCCCTTGCCGTCGTTCTCATCATTCATAGCTAAGAAATACTTCTTCTCCCTAGGTAAACTGGGAGCCATTCGACTAATGTCTCTTGCCGCTTTGGTAGGTCTGGCATTGGGAACGGCAGCAATGACTGTTGTTTTGAGTGCCTTTGATGGGCTCGAGGATCTCATTTTAACCCAATTCGAGGATGCCAACGCGACACTAAAAATTGAATCGGCCACAGGTCCTTATGTAGAGCTTACATCAGAGGATTCATTGTTTTTAAGCGGTCTTGAAGCCAATTACGAGGAAACCTCTACAATGGCGATCTATGAGAAGCGCGTGCTATTAACCTACGGGGAAAACCAACATATCGCTTACCTCTTGGGCGTACCAAAAGAGTACGCAGAAAGGCACCATTTGTCCGAGCACTTGCTCACCATGGCAGACCCAGGGATGGACTATGGAACCTACACATTGACTTTGGGAGCCGGGGTTGCCTATCATCTCGGACTAAGCTCCACAAATCCGCCTCCTATTGTATCCGTTTATCTTCCAAAGATTACGTCAAAAACGAATGTCTTAAATCTTAGTGATGCCATCGAAGGTCAAAACGCATTTGCAACGTCCATCCATAGCGTGCAACCAGATTATGACCAGAAGTATGCCTTAGCCCCGCAAGGTTGGTTCAAAGACTTCACCGGTGCCAAAGCTCCGTCTTTTGTTGAGATCCACACCCCAGAGGAGCGTAGAGTACGTAATGCAATTGAAGCGTATTTTGGCAATAGAATGACCATTGCGAACCGATTGGAACAAGAAGCCACCCTCTTCAAGGTGATGCGCTCTGAAAGAATGGTGGTGGTATTCATCTTGGCCTTTATTGTGCTTCTTGCCAGCTTCGGTGTCGTTAGCGCACTAATCATTATAGCGCTCGAGAAGAAGGACGATGTACACACATTATGGGCTATGGGGGCATCTGAAGCTGATTTGCGCAGCATCTTCTTTAAAAACGGGCTATTGATTGTCGCCACTGGTTGGCTCAGTGGATTGGTTGTAGGTCTAGGAATTATTGCCCTACAACATTACGTGGGTATAGTGCCCTTGGGAACTGGATATGTCCAAGAATATTATCCCGTCAGCTTAAAATGGGAACATATTGCATTGACCAGTGCCATCGTTTTGGGCATCGGCAGCAGTCTCAGTGCGTGGGCAACGCGCCGCGTAATTAAATAGTTTGCTTCTCTATAGTACGGCCGTACTGCAGATTATTCAGATCGCCTAAATCTTGTTCATTGCCATATTTCGCAATGTATTCTTGTTCAATCTCGTCCAAAGTAGCCAGAACTTCTGATGGATCTTCGATGGTCACTAAACGCGTACGGTACGGCTTGAAGTGACTTAGACCTCGGAAATAGTTGGTGTAATGCTTACGGGTTTCCATAATGGCATAACGCTCTTCCTTCCACTTCAGACTCAATTCAAAGTGCTCCCGCGCTGCCGCTACTCGCTCCTTCACAGAAGGCTTCTTCGCTTCTACGCCGTGTTCAAAATAATGCTTGATTTCGTTGAAAATCCAAGGGTATCCGATAGACGCACGACCAATCATGATACCATCTACACCGTATTTATTGCGGTACTCCATAGCCTTAGGGCCACTATCTACATCGCCGTTTCCAAAAACAGGGATGTGCAGGCGAGGGTTGTTCTTCGTGTCTGCAATCAACGACCAATCGGCTTCACCTTTATACATCTGCTTGCGCGTACGACCGTGAATGGAGATGGCCTGAATACCAACATCCTGCAAGCGCTCTGCGACTTCAACGATGTATTTAGTGTTGTCGTCCCAACCCAAACGGGTCTTTACCGTCACCGGCTTATCTACGGCTTTAACAATCTCCGCGGTCATCTTCACCATCTTTGGAATGTCCTGTAGGATACCTGCACCGGCACCTTTACAAGCAACATTCTTTACGGGACAGCCGTAATTGATATCGATGATGTCCGGATTAGAAGCGGCACATACCTCAGCAGCCTGGCGCATGCTCTCAATCTCGTTTCCAAAAATTTGAATGCCTAAGGGCCTTTCATATTCATAGAAGTCCAATTTCTTGACGCTCTTCGCAGCATCTCGTATCAATCCTTCTGAAGAGATAAATTCGGTGTACATCACATCTGCCCCGTGATCCTTACAAAGTTTCCTGAAGGGCGGATCACTCACATCCTCCATCGGAGCGAGCAATAAAGGGAAGTCCCCTAATTCGATATCACCTATCTTTACCATGCTGCAAAAATACGACGGGATGAGCTACACTGACAAGACTTTAGAATGGGGGAATGCGAGATCTGCAATGAC